>CAXEKM010000383.1:0-6588 GCA_963996645.1 uncultured Marinoscillum sp. | reverse complement strand
CCAACCAAAAATTACAGCAGGCCAATGAGCAGCTGGAGCAATTAAATCGAACAAAAAACAGGCTTTTTTCAATTATTTCACATGACTTGAAAAGTCCTCTCTCCAGTTTTCATTTAATTACGAAAAGCCTAACCGATAACTGGGATAACCTTCAAAAAGACCAACTCAAAGACTTTCTCATTACGTTACGAGATAGTTCTGCCAATGTGCGTGATATGATGGATAACTTGTTGAAGTGGGCTTTGGCACAGACCGATCAATTGCAATACGATCCGGAATCATTAAATCCAGTTGATGTCATCAATGGAGTTAAAAGTCAATTGCAATCAGTTGCCCAACTAAAAGAAACAGAGATTCGCATTCAGCAACATGATTCCTTGAAGATTGAGGCAGATAAGGATTTTCTTGAAATCATTGTCCGCAACCTTATTAGCAATGCCTTGAAATATTCTGATGTACAGAAAAGAATTGATGTCATAATAAGCAGTGAAGATAATTGTGGAGTGATAGCTATCAAAGATCAGGGTGTGGGGATGGATCAGGAGCAAGTCGATAGTTTGCTTAGTGGAAACCTGGTTGCTCACGATATTCAAAATTCTTCTGAAAAAGGAACGGGTTTGGGTCTGATGCTTTGTAAAGAACTGGTGCAGCGAATGAATGGATCGATAGAAGTGACATCTAAAAGGAATGAAGGTACTATCTTTAGGATAAGTTTTCCTAAAGCAGCTTAATTTATGCCCTATAAGCTTTTTCTAGTTGACGATCACAAAGTCGTGCGTGATGGTATCAAAGCTATGTTATTAGCTAGGATGGAATTTCAAGTAATGGGAGAAGCATCATCGGGGCAGGAAGCGATTCAGCAGATATCAAAATGTAATCCGGACATTGTTTTTGTAGACCTAAAGCTTCCAGATGCTAATGGTGCTTTATTGATCAAAGAATTAAATGAGCTTGTTCCAGCATCCTATATTCTATTGACAAGTGATCCCAATGCAGTGGATATGGAAAGAGCCAAATCTTCTGGTGCTGTAGCTTTCCTAACAAAGGATATGGATACTCAAGAGTATTTCAAAGCTCTGGACGAAGTGGTGTCTGGTCGCCAATATATTTCTTCCGCATTTTCCAACACCCTTTTGAATGATGTGCTTAAGTACACTCCACGCGAAATTGAAGTTCTTCGAGGTTTTGCTGATGGTCTTACTTACAAAGAGATTGGAGCACAACTAGAAATGAGTCCAAGAACAGTGGAAACTCATAAGAACAATTTGATGAAGAAAATGGAAGCCAAGAGTATTGTAGAGATGGTGAGAATTGCCATAAAGCAAGGACTAATCACCGCATAGTGCAATAGTTTCTGCCCCCAATACCGCAACATCCGTAAAATTCCGTAGGTACGTGCGGTATATTCCCGATTGAATGAGAGACACATGGTTTCAATCTTTGAGCGTCAATCAAAATTGTAACTATGAAAACATTTTTTACCGTCATTTTTTTAACGCTTTGCCAGTTTTTGGTAATTGCACAAACCAGTAATCCGCAAGCACTGTCATTTAGCCCGGCGGATGAAGCAACTGATGTAGAGATCGATGCTAATCTCTCCGTAACCTTTGATGAAGCTATTGAGATCAATACGGTCTGGGAGGGTGGAAATCAGCCAATTTTGCGTCTTCGGAGACTAGATAATGATGCCATTATTCAGGCATGGACACCATCTACCAATACAACTGGTTTATCAGTAGATGGTAGCACCTTCACGATTGATCCAAACAGTGATTTGTTGGAAGGGGTGAGCTATTATGTAGAGATCTCCTGGAGAGTTATTCAAGATTTGGAAGGCAATTACTTTGATGGGTTCAGCGATAATGCCACTTGGAATTTTACTACAGTAGAACCTGATGTTACTGCTCCGCTTATTACAAATACTACTCCTTATGATGGAAGTAACTATTTTTTCTTGTCTGGTGGGTTGTCGATTAATTTCAATGAGGATATACAGGAAGGATCAGGAAATGTAATACTGTATGATGCCGAAGGCAATACCCTCGAAACCGTTACCACAGGAGTAAATGATTCCAGAATTACGAATTACACCTTTAGAACAGCAATCGATTTTTCAACTGAAATTGAGGAAGCGACAGTTTATATGGTGTCTGTTGATGCTGGTTCCTGGACTGATTTGGCAGGAAATCCGTGCAATGCCATTGCAAAAGGAGAATTGTCTTTCACTAGTACTTCCAGGCCTCATATCCAAACACTTTCACCGGCAGACGATGAGATCGATGTTGATGCTTCTAGCACTTTATCTATCCAATTTGATACACATGTATGGGCTAATGATCCTGCAGCACTTATTTTGATAGATTATGATTCGGAGGATACGCTTGAAACTTTCGATCTTACAGCACTGGGTGATGGTGGGGATTTTGCAGATGGTCTTATTACCCTTACACCAACTTCAAGCTTGCCAGAAGGTACTCATTTAGCGGTGTTGGCAAACCCTGTTGGTGCATTAAGATCTAGCTCTAATAGTGAACAATTTATTCAGTTAGATGATAAAGATGACTGGGATTTTACTACTCAGGAACCTGATACTGAAGCTCCAACGATTACCTCTATCACCGAAATAGAGGATGGTGTCTATGATAAATATGTACTTCATTTTACGATTAATTTTTCAGAGCCCATAGAAATCGATGATAGCTACAACATGTTTCGACTAGGTATTGTGTCTCCATCGGTTCTGTCCGATATTTCTTCCTATATCACGGAAGTTACTGATACCTCAATAACATTTCAGCTAGGTGGAGGTCTCAGACAAGGCAGGGTATATTATATATACGTTGACCCTTCTGCAGTATCTGATCTTGCTGGAAATGCATTTGCGGGTGTCACATCTAGTTTGACCTATCGATTTCAGGCTTTGTGGGATCAGCCTGAGGTCATCAGTAGGACACCAGCAGCGTCTAAAAATCAGGTGATTGATTCGGACATCGTCATAGAGTTTAATGAGGATATCTTGTTGAATGGTTCTTATGATCCAAGTATCGCAGCGCTCAGGCTGATTGTTAGACCTAGTAATGCGAATATTGAGACGTATACAATCAGCCAAATTCAAGTAAGTGGTTCTACTTTAACCATTGATAAAACAGTAGATCTTGATTTAGCAACAACTTATTCTATCATGATCCCTCAAGGGGTGATAATGGCTGCTGCAGATACTACGAGATTTTTTAATGGTTATAATAGTACAGGTGACTGGGAATTCACCACCGAGTACAATTATTGGGACGGCACTCAATGGGCTCTTGGAACTCCTGCTACAGGAGATCACGTCATCTTTAAAGATGATTATGATTTTGCTGAGGGTGAAGTCCTGGATTTTGGTCTTGTCTATGTGTATCCTGGCGTTGATTTTAGTATAGAGAACAACGCTACCTTAAGGCATATTTATCAACTGTATAATTCTGGTGATATTACCATTGAGTCTGGCTCATCTCTTAATTCACAAAGTAGCTTTTTGCCTTCTGAAGGTTCGAGCCTTACGGTGAAAAGAAATACCACTGGAGGAATAGGTGATGGCAAATACAGTTTCATAGGCTCCCCATTTGCAAGTTACGATTTCACCACCATTGAGGGTGATTATAAGTATGAGTATAAGCAACTGTCCAATATCTATGCCGATGCCTCTAACGAAACAAGTATGACCATTGGCAAAGGCTACACCATTGCAAATAATGACGTTCTTGAGTTTGTAGGATTATATCCTGCGACAGGATCTGTAACCAGTTATATCCGTAACTCAGGAGAAGGATTAGGCTATAATCTGGTGTCAAACCCATTCACCGCAGCATTAAGTTATGATGCATTAATGGCAGCAGAGGGTCCTGATGGCACCGGTGATATTACAAGTACTATTTATATCTGGGACGATGCCGGAGCAGGAGAAAAAAGCCAAAGTGACTTTATCACAGTGAATACACTAGGAAGTGTTTCTGGAGGATCTGGTAGAAGTGCCGATTTCAATGATCATATTGGAGTTGCACAGGGATTTTTTGTAGAATCAACAAAAGCCTCAACCCAATTAAATTTTTCGAAAAATATGTTGGTGAATGGCAATAATGCAGATGCCAATTATTTCCGATCTGACAAAGAAGCGTATGAAACTGCGAAAATTGCTCTGGTTGATAAGGATGAGGTAAGAAGCGAAATTCTTATAGGATGGGTGAATGACGCAGATCCTGGATATGATTACAAATATGATTCTAGAAAACTAATTGGGAATGAAGCATCTCAATTGTATATGCCGCTGGATAACAAACAGCTGGCTATTCAAGGAGTTCCAGAAGCATATGATATGCCAATTGATATAGCTATCGATATCAAGGAGGCTGGTGAATATGCTTTTGACATGGTAGAGCTTAACTCATCCAGACAATTATTATTGTATGATAGCAAGATGGATGTCTATCATGACTTGTCTTTAGGATCCTATGAGTTTTACGCTTCAAAAGGAGTAGATAAATATCGATTTGAAATCTTTAGTTCTTCAAAAGTATTGAAGGAAGAATTGGATTTCAATCAGATTTATGCAGCTGATAACTTCCTCCATATTCAAATGAATGACAATGCAGAAGTGGATGTTTTAGTCTATGCTTTAGATGGTCAGTTGGTTTTAAAAACGAAGACAAAAGGATCTGATATCATCGATATGAATTCATACTCCAAAGGTGTCTATGTTGTTTCTGCAGGAGATCAATCTCGAAAAATCATCATTAAATAAACCGCCAAACGATACAATTATGAAAACCATTCAAAAAGCTTATATCCTTATTCCTGTCTTGATGTTATTTGTTGTTCCATTTGCTATGGCGCAACCCTCGGCTCCACCAGCTACACCTATTGATGGAGGACTTTCAGCACTTTTAGTTGCTGGAGGGCTATATGGTGTGAAAAAAATAAGAGACGCTAGAAAGTCTTAAGATTAGGGCGTTTGTCGCCACATTGGTTGACAGATAGATTAAGAGCCGGCATCTGCCGGCTCTTTTATTCTTCTTCTTGTGTTCCTTTTTTAAGATCGTCCAGATCTTCGCGATCTCTCAGCTTTTTATCATCCACATTATTGTTCAGAAATTGATTGATCTTATCAATGTCTATGGTGGATTTCAATTCACCAAATGAGTCAATACTTACATCAAACCCTTCGAGTTCTTTGTTGACTTTTGGCTTTTTCTCTGGCTCTTCGTTTTTCTTACTCATATGAATCAGTCATAGGTTCTACCTACTTTAACTGATTTATGGAGTATTTGATTCGATCATGCACTGCTTTTCCGCCCATAATGGAAATAATTTCCATCAAATCCGGCCCAGAACCCGCTCCAGTGATTGTCATGCGTAGTGCTTGCATGTTTTTGCCAGCCTTTATGCCATTCTCTTCCATGAGTCCAAAGAATAGATCCTTAGCTTCTTCTGGAGAGATATTGTCTTTAGCATTGAGTGCATCGGCATAAAGAGTAACCGCTTTTTCAGCTTCTTCATCCCATTTCTTACTAGCCACTTTTTCATCATATTCCGCAGGGTTTTGGAATAGATACAGTGCATTTGGAGCGATTTCCTGAGGGAAAGTAACACGTTCTTTCAGTAAATGAAAAATAGCAGCAGCATCTTCATCACTACATTCAATGCCGAATTGATCTTTTAGATCCGATTGAATGAAAGCTGCAAAGTCAGCAGCATCTTTGTTTTTCAAGTATTGCTGGTTGAACCACTTGATTTTATCAATGTCGAATTTAGTGCCTGCTTTATTTACCTTCTCCAGGCTAAATGCCTGAACCAATTCTTCTTTGCTGAATATTTCTTGCTCAGTACCTGGGTTCCATCCCAAAAACGAAAGGAAATTAATCAGAGCATCTGGCAAATAACCTGCTTCCTTGAATCCTTCAGAGAGGTCTCCAGTTTCTGGATCATTCCAGTTTAACGGGAAGATCGGGAAGCCAGCTTTGTCTGCAGCTCTTTTGCTGAGTTTTCCGTTACCATCAGGCTTTAGAATCAATGGTAAGTGAGCGAACTTAGGCATCGTCTCTTCGAAACCTAAATACTTATATAATAAAACATGCAAAGGCGCAGATGGAAGCCATTCCTCTCCACGAATTACATGAGTGATCTTCATCAAATGATCATCTACAATGTTGGCCAGGTGATAGGTAGGTAGTCCTTCAGACTTCATTAGCACTTTATCGTCTAGTGTAGAGCCGTGTACATGCACCCAGCCTCTGATAATATCATTAAGACGTACTTCTTCCTTTGGATCAATTTTGAATCGAATAACATAAGGTTCACCAGAATCCATTTTTGCTTTCACCTCATCTGCTGATAGCGTCAATGAATTTTTCATTGTCATCCTAGCCGCTGCATTGTATTGAGGAGTAGCAACTCCTGCTTCCTTAAGGCGTTCACGCATGGCGTCAAGCTCCTCAGGAGTGTCAAATGCATAATAGGCATTCCCATCATCTAATAGTTTCTGAACGAATTGCTGATAGATTTCTTTACGCTCAGATTGACGATATGGACCATATTCACCACCACTCCATG
>CAXEKM010000382.1:0-3049 GCA_963996645.1 uncultured Marinoscillum sp. | reverse complement strand
TGGTCCAGTGGTTTTTCATTCAAGGTTCTGGCCAAAGCATACAATATTGATGCATGACCATCATGACCACATTTGTGACTTACTCCTTGATAAATGGACTTATGTTCAAATTCATTGATCTCCTCAATCGGCAAAGCATCAAAATCTCCGCGGATCATGATGGTTCTACCTTGTTGACTACCCTTATAGATAGCAGCTATTCCGTAGTGATCAAATTCGATCAGCTGGTGCGGAGCACACTCAGCTTTTAATTTTGTAATTAGGGTTTTGGATGTTTCTTTTTCCTGACAGGATAATTCGGGGTGTTGATGCAAGTGCCTACGCAAGGCAATTGCATCATCAAAAATTTTTGTAGTCATTGACTATGATTTATTTAAACGCATTTCCAGATACTTATTTGTAAATCCAAGCTTCTCATACAATTTCTTAGCTGGATTATCTGGCTCCACGTGTAAAGCTATGTTTCCTTCTGCAGTTTCAATAGCTTTTTGCATCATTGCTTTTCCGTATCCCTTACCGCGCTTCTCTCTATGTGCAGCGATGTAAACGAGGATATTTTCAGGAATGTAACCTTCCATACCTGTTTTGTTAACTACTACTGCACCTACTATTTCTCCTTCATCTCTTCCTACTACCACGAATCCACCTGGAGTAATTCCTTTACTCAGGGAATAGTTGATCGCTTTCATAATGTCAGCACGCTCATCTCCATATTGATCCAAATGATCATAGAGGAAATCACGGACTTGCTCCATTTCTATTAATCCCACGGTATCTGAAGGTCTAAGAACTTTTATATCTAGCATTTTACTACTTATTTATGTTTGAATTGATTGATTAAAATAAATGAAATCAAGGAAGCAGATATACCGAATATGTTAGCATCTAAGCCAAACGGCAACTCAACTCCCCATACTATTAAGGTAATAGTGGTTCCTCCACCAAGTAACATGGACCAAAAGGCTGCATTTGGGTTTGGCTTCTTTAAAAACAATCCTCCCAACACGGGAATAAATAAACCTGAAACCATGAATGCATAGGAATACAACATTAGCTCCAACACACTTTGCATCATCGATGCTAAGAGTAACGCTAATGCACCAATTACCAAAGTCAAGATTTGAGATAGACGTAAAAACTTCTTCTGATCAGCATTTTGATAGCCAATAATGTCTGTTACCAGATTACCTGATGAAGCCATCAAACAACTATCCGCCGTAGAAAGTACCGCTGAGAAATAAGATGCCATCATTAGTCCCATAAGTCCTGCCGGCAAAATCGTTCTTAACAGCATAGGTAGCCCTGTTTCTGCATCCATACCAGCTGCGCTGGAATAGCCCAGGTATTCGAACATACCAGATTCTGCTCCTACCCGAGCAAACATCCCTAAACATACTCCCATAAACGCCATTATAGGCCATTCAAAGAGTCCTGCGATGTACCAGGCCTTTTGTGCTTCTTTTTTGCTTTTGCAGGCATAAATTCTTTGATAGAGCGTCATTCCAACAAACCATATTGGTATTATAGTCACACCCCAGTTGACTATATCCTGCCAACTGATATTAGTAAGGGTTAGAAACTCTGGAGGAAGAACTTCTTTGATCTTTTCATAGCCACCAATCTCAATGTAGCCAAGCGGGAGACCGATAAACACCAATCCAGAAAGCAAAAGTGCCCATTGAATAGTATCAGTGTAGATCACCGCTTTCAAACCACCCATTACGGTATAAACAACTGCTATCACACCCATGATAATGAGAGCGTAATTCAGGTTCAACCCTTCAAAAGTGGAAGAAGCCAACTTAGCACCAGCTAATAATTGTGAACTGGTAAATCCCGCGTAACCAATAGCAGAAATGATCCCAGCCAAAAGTGCTGTTTTCTTATCATAGAAAATGCTAAAGATCTGAGGGAAAGTGAAAAGTTTCTTGAATTGTGGAAGTTCACTTAATCTTGGAATTAACACCACAGCTGCCAGCCATGCTCCAATCAATCCTGTAAACAACATCCAGGAACCAGAAAGTCCCATTGTGAAACCAAGGCCACCGAGGCCTATTGAAAATCCGCCACCTACATCGGTGGCAACCACCGAGAGACCAACGTGCCATGAAGACATTGTCCTGCCTCCCACATAATAATCGTCTGTACTTTTGTTTTTGTTAAGAAAGAAAACCCCTACTCCCAACATCGCTACCATGTAAACAATGAAGATGAGGAGGTCGATCCAATGGATACTCAAACCAGCTGTAAGTCTTTTAGATTAGATAATTGCTTTAAATAGCAACAGGCATTCTGCCCGATTGTTTAGAAAAAAGTCATTTTTCTAGCTGCAAATCTAAGTAATCATAAATCAACTGGTGAATTGTAGGCCTAACGCTGTATTTGTAGATATTGGTATGCGTCCGATCGGGATACACTCTATTGGATAAAAACACAAAGACCAAATCATAATCTGGATCCGCCCACACTAAGGTACCGGTATAGCCTGTATGTCCGAAACTACGTACTCCTGCAGACTTTGCTACACTGCTTTTGGCCTCATCGTATTCAAGTAGTGGCTTATCAAAACCCAAACCTCTTCGATTATTCAAATTTCCATATTGTGTAGCGGTGAATAGGTTAATTGTGGATGGTTTCAAATACTGTTTCCCATCAACGGACCCATCGGAAAGAAGCATTTCCCATAAAGCGGCTACATCTATGGCATTTCCAAACAATCCCGCATTACCAGAAAGACCATTCATCAAAATAGCTCCCTCATCATGCACTGTACCATGTATAGGCTCATTTCTAAAAAAGGTATCAATTTCTGTGGGGACTATTCTGTTAAGAGGAAACTGGTCCGCAGGGTTGAAACAAACCGTCTCCATATATAGTGAGTCATAGAAGCTATTTCTTAAGTATTGATCAAATGGTTGGCCTGAAAGACTTTGAACTATTTCTGGAACCAGATAGAACAACAAACCTGAATATACATATTGCGGATTTTCCTCTACAGAAGTTTTCTTAATCATTTTCTTAATCCTCTTCTCATAGAAGTCTTTATGCA
>CAXEKM010000381.1:0-4522 GCA_963996645.1 uncultured Marinoscillum sp. | reverse complement strand
TTCCAACAAGTCAAAACCACTCATCTCTGGCATATTAATGTCCAGCAAGATGTAATCCGGCACTTCTCCATTTAACATTTTAGATAAAGCAGTGGCGCCATCTGCAAAGGACTGATAGTCGATATCATGAAAAGCCTTATCGATTAATGATTTTACATAAACCCTTTGTATATAATCATCTTCAATATGCCACATACTTTTTGGCACCAACAGTGATTTATTATTCGCTTCAGGTAGTTGAACTGAGTCACTTAAAAGCTCATGAATTTTATACACCACTTCATCCATAAATTCCCCTGACTGAAGCATCCAATCAATGAATTTATCTTTTGGGAATTTACCTTCGCGCATCAAGGAGATTAAATTGGAGATTTTAACAATTCTAGAACGAAGATCATGTGAAGTGATACTCTTTACCTGGTTGATCAATTGATTTTTAGTATTCAATTCATTTTCCAATCGATGCACATGTTCTTGCTTAGTGGTCGTCTTCTCACTTACCGTGTGAATGGTATTGATTAGTTCTGAATATTTGAATGGTTTGGTTAAATAATCATCCGCTCCTAAATTCATTCCATATCGAATATCTTCATGCGTAGAACGGCCAGTAAGAAACACGAACGGGATGTAATCGATTACGGTGGTTTCATTTCTAAGAAACTTCAGGATATCAAATCCATTACCATCGGGTAACATGACATCACTAACAATGATATCTGGCTGAGAATTAGATAAGTATTGAAGTGCCTGATCGCAATTGTATGCGCAATCCACATCCATTTTATTGAGTTCCAGCATCTCTACTACCGTCTCCGAGATATTTCTATCATCTTCGATAAGCAATACTCTCATGATACTTTACATTTTTGTTTAGGTATACATATTGAGAAGGTAGTTCCTTCACCTTCTACACTTTCTAAAACCAGATCGTAATGATTGAGAGCTAAAAACTCCTTAGCAATAGACATCCCCAGTCCAGTTCCTTGAATTTCCCCAACGTTTGGAGACCTGTAAAAATCTTTAAAGATTCGACTTTGATCCTTCTTAGGGATCCCTATTCCAAAATCTCGTATTTGTATAATGACATACGAATCATCCGAATAGTTAATTTGTAATTCAGGTGCTTTTCGCCCTTGTGAATATTTAAAAGCATTATCCACCAGGTTTAGAAGAGCATGTCTCACCATGTGATAATCGCCTAATACTTCGATTGGGTCACCTACAAACTGAACATTCAAATTTCTATGATCAGATACTTCCTCAGAAATGTCTGCTGAGACGTCTCCCACTAACTCAATCAAATCGACAGAGCTAAGTGTTGGTTTCATTTGATTTGACTGAACCTTGCCTAACGTTAGTATATCTTCCATTAAGCTTACCAATCGGTCTACTTCTCTTTTTAACCTACCTGAAACCCGATTGATAATTGGGTGATCAATTCCATACGCCTCTACCAGTTCCATATTAGATTTTATCACCGTCAGTGGAGTTCTAAATTGGTGTGAGGCCATAGCCACGAAACTGCTACGCATCTTGGACAGTTCGCGCTCCTTGGCCAACATCCCTCTCAGCTCCTCTTCATATTTCTTTTGCAAGGTGATGTTCTCCTTTACCACACACACTTTTAGTTGGTTATCCAATCCATAGTATGGATGGGTTGTCACCTTATGGTATTCCCTTTCTCCTTTTTTGAGCTCAACGATGCATTCGAACGAATCCTCCCTCCCAGATTCCAGAGAACTTCTTACCAACTTGGCCATTTCCACTCCGTTGCGATCATTCCATACAGCTTCTACTTGCAAACCAACAAAAGACTCTGCTGGCATATGCAACTTCGACGGGTCACCAATGACTCGTTCGAAGTTCCCTTGATTGTCAAAAGCAAAAATCAGGTTATCTGTTGCCTTAATCAATGCTTTAAGTTCACTATTGGCATTGACAATAGCCTGCTCAAATTTATTTCTATCAGTAATATCCTCAATAATCACGCAGACCTTAGTCTTGTTGTCAACCGATCGGTATGGATGAGAAGTAACCTTATTCCATCGTCCTATTCCATTTTCAAATTCATGCCTGCATTTAAATATCTGACTGGACTCCCATTGCAGTGCTTCCCGCACCATTTTGGACATATGGATTCCATTCTTATCAGTCCAGACAGCTTCTACTTCCTGACCGATAAATTCACTCTCAGGTATATGCAGTAGTTCCTCTTGACCAATTACACGCTCAAACCTACCATGCTCATCAAAAGCAAAAACCAGATTACCTTTTACTGTAATTAGCGCATTCAATTCATTATTCGCCCGCACCAACTTATCCAGATAATCCCTTCTTTCAGAAATATCACGAATGGACAATCGTAAAAACTTCTCATTGCGAATCTCCATTTCATTAGCAATAATTTCTGTCCAAATGAACGTACCATCATATTTCCTTAAACGGATTTCTACCTTAAGCAAGGAATCAGGTCGCTTCAGATAATCGAGGTAGGCAGTCTCAAACTTTGTCTGATCCAACGGATGAATCAAATTTGTAGCTTTGATTCCAATAAGTTCACCTTTCGGATAGCCTAATAAAGAAACACTGGATGCAGAGATGTAACTAATATGTCTTTCACCTAGGGTACCTTTCAACAATACAATGATATCTCTACTCGTCTCGGATATTAATCGATGAAGTTCTTCACTCTGATACAATCCAAATTGAGCATCTCGTATATCTGTGACATCTGTCGTTACACCAAAGACTTTAACTGGTTTATCCGCAACATAAATGACTTGAGAGCTGTTACTGATATATTTCCTCTTCCCTGTCCGGGTTTTTATTCGATAATCAATGCGATCCCATGACTCAGGCATAGCATGCAAAAACTCAGAAAGCCCTCCATCAAATACTTTCTGATCCTTCTCATGCAATTTGTGAATGTAGTTTTCTATAGTTGGGGATTCATACTCATAGTAATCATGCATCTGTAACCACTGCTCAGAAAACTTACTTTTGTCTGGATTTTGCAGATCATATTCAAACCATCCTGTATTAGACAGCCTTTGTGCTAATTGCAATTTATCCTCAACCCCTCTCAGTTCGGTAACGTCCTGTATGGTCAATAAAGTTCTAGTTGCTAACCCTTCAGCGTTTCGAGTAATCTCACCATGGCAAAGCACATGTTTCAGCTCACCCTCAGGTGTTACGATCCTATATTGTAAATCATTCCATTCCAGGCAGTTTGGATCTGCAAACCAAAGATTGAATTGATCCAAAATGTATCGATCCTGCTCATAAACCAAGGAATGCAAATGATTCAAATCATTAAGCTCATCTGGGTTCTGAATTCCAAAAATTGACCAAAACTGATCAGATCCGTAAAATCGTCCAGAATGAATTTCCATTTCCAGCCATCCTACTTTAGATAATTCCTGAATTCGGCTTAGTTTATTCTCCAGGTGCTGATTCTCTGTAAAGTCCAACACACAGCCCATAAAACTTTTTGCTTCGTCACTATGATCACGTTCTATTTCTCCAACTACCTGGATAAACTTTGTTAGACCCTGCTTATCAAATATTCTAAAACTGACATTGAAGGAACACTCCGCACTGTTTAATACCTGGGTTATCTTATCTCTTTCCCCTGGTATGACTATTTTTCTAAATTGATCCAGTGTATTCAACTCCTGAGGACTATACCCCATTATTTCATAAAATCGGGAATCTCCAGTAACCTGCTCAGTAGCGTAATTAACTTCGTGCCACCCCAAACCGCTAATCTCCTTTGTCTTCTTCAATAAAAGCTCGGATTCTTTTAAAGACGTAATATCCCGAACTAGTGCGGCTGTTTTTACAAGTTGATTATTTTCAAAAAAACATTCTATGAGAAAATCGTACCAATAACTTTTATCATTAATGATCAAATTCACATGCTCAGAGAAGATAGGATTCTGAATGGATGCACTGTCTAATCTTTGTTGCATTTTGTGAACATGGTCCTCCACCGTATGATCAATTAACCAATCAATAGAAAATGTTTCATATTCATGCAGGTGTAAAACCTTTGATAGATTGCTTTGAAAAGTAATTTTATCTGTAAGCTTATCATGAACGTACCATCCAAAAGCACTATGATTGGCAATTTTCTTATAGATATGCTCCTCGGGCAGTTCATTTCCTGAAAGGTATTGATTGGCTGCTTCTAAACGCTGCAGCGTATTGCGATAAGTAGAGGTGCTAAATACTTCATCAACGAATAACCCTTCTTGCGAACTCCCCAAATACACCACACATTTTTCATCCTGAAGCCCAAATCGCCGTATTCTGAAAATAAATGGAGTATGAAAATCATTCACCCGTAATGCCAGCAATAATTGATTGTAAGCTTTTCTTCTATCGTCCTTATGAATATGACGGACAATACTTCTAAACGTCAGGTTGTATATGGTATACTCTGGCCCAAAGAGTTCAGCAAATTGACTGGTCAATTGCACCTGTACCGAACTTGCCGGAGCGGTCTTTTTACGAGTATGTT
>CAXEKM010000380.1:0-1627 GCA_963996645.1 uncultured Marinoscillum sp. | reverse complement strand
GGTATCCTCATTTAGGTGTGATCTTGAAGCAACTACCTTTAGTTTGTCATCAGACATTTTAAAGGTATTAACACTAATTTGGTTGCTATTTTTGAAGGATCCTTCCCCTTTAATGGCCCAATACTCATCTTTCAAAACTGGGGTATAAACTACTCCTGCAATGACTTGGGTCTTGTTGACCAAAGCAATGTTCACTGTAAACTCTCCATTCTTCTTGATGAACTCCTTTGTTCCATCTAACGGATCAATTAGCCAAAAGAATTCCCAATTTTTACGTTCAGTATATTCTACTTTGCTTCCTTCTTCACTGAGTATTGGTAACCCTGTCTTTTCAAGAAAAGACACAATCACATTATGAGAAGCTTTATCAGCCAATGTCAATGGTGAATCATCTGATTTCGCTTCTATTGAAAAATCACCACTTTCGTAGATTTCAATAATTGCTTCGCCTGCTTTTATTGAAGCTTCTTTGGCAATTGCTATTAGTTCTTTTAAGTCCATATGGTTGTGAATACAAAGAGTCACCATCAAATAAATGGTGACTCAAAGTTTAACTTTTTATTTTCAGAATTTCTTATATGATCATTCCTGCTGCAACAGTTTCATTTGTCCCTTCATCTACTAATATGAGACTACCTGTAATCCTGTTTTTTGCATATCCATCAACAAGTAACGGCTTTGTAGTTCTAAGCTTCATTCTGCAAATGTCATTAGCCGAAACTTCCTTATCTTCTTCATTTCTATGAAGAGTACTTATATCCAATTTATAGCTTACCTCCTGAATCATAGCCTTAACCTCGGAAGTTGTATGACGTAGCAGATATTTAGCTCTTGGCTTTGGACCTTTCACATTTAACCAGCATATCATTACTTCAATATCCTGAATCGATTGTGGTTTATTATTAGTTCTCACAATCATATCACCGCGTCCAATATCGATCTCATCCTCTAACTGTATTGCTACAGACATTGGAGCAAAGGCCTCATCAAGTTGTCCATCGAAAGTATCAATGGATTTAATTTTTGAACTAAAGCCTGAAGGCATTACAGTAATTTCATCACCCGGCTTGAAAACGCCAGAGGCAATTCTACCTGCGTAGCCTCTATAGTCGTGAAACTTATCGTTTTTCGGTCGTATAACAGTTTGAACAGGAAATCTGCAATCAATGTGATTATAGTCACTTCCAATATGAATGGTTTCCAAAGTGTAAAGAAGAGTTGAACCTCCATACCAAGGCATTTTATCACTCCTATTTACAACATTATCTCCATTTAACGCTGATATAGGAATGAACCGTACATCCTTTACCTCTAATTTTGAAGCAAATGCTTCATAATCCTCTTTAATTTTCTCGAATGCGTCCTCTGAATAATCGACTAAATCCATTTTATTCACGCAAACAATAACATGAGGGATTTTCAAAAGAGAAGCGATAATTGAGTGTCTTTGGGTCTGTTCAATTACACCCTTTCTAGCATCCACTAGCAATAACGCACAGTTTGCAGTAGAAGCTCCAGTCACCATGTTTCTAGTGTACTGAATATGCCCTGGGGTATCTGCTATGATAAATTTTCTCTTTGGTGTGGCGAAATACCTGTAGGCCACATCAATCGTAATTCCTTGTTC
>CAXEKM010000379.1:0-2807 GCA_963996645.1 uncultured Marinoscillum sp. | reverse complement strand
TAAGTGCATTGACATATTCCTCAGACTTACGTTCACCACCACGACGGATCAGTTTTAGCGCTTCATCTGTATTGGTTTCTGCGTCCTTATAATAACCCCCTTCGATTTGTAGTCTGGCTAGTTCTACTAATTTATCTCCGAGATCTTCTTTGTTAGTGTTGGGGTTGAGTCTCATCGCATCCACTACTTGCTGAGTTAGTTTGATAGGGTAATCAAAGTTTCCAACTAGTGTGAAATAGTCCATTAAGTCATTAACAATACGGACATAATCGGGGTGGATTGTTGACAGCTCTTCCAGCGCTTGTTTGTACGGCTCGCTCGCAAGCATTTGAAATGCTTTCTGTGGCTCTTCTGAGTATTTTAGATAATACCCGGCAAAATTTACTTTGTAAATATCCATAGCAAGTGTATTCGCCTTGTATCTAAGGTTGAGCGATTTTCCTAAGTCAATGTAGAACTTCTCTGCATATGGATAGTTCTGGCTTCTATTGGAGCGAAAGATGTAATCCAAAGCAGCCTGACAGGTGTATGTTCTTACCCGGTGATCCGCAGGAACTAAGGACTTTGATTCTGCTAAGATTCCGCTAAGTCGAGTAATAACATTTTGACCAGGGTCATTTTCATAGACTCTATAAAGCGTAGCATAGAATTTCGATATGAAATAAGCATAATCTCGTTTTACACCTGATTTGATGAGTAAGGCTTCTAAGCTATTGTAAGTGCCGACTGCATCTGTAAACTTTTCTTCTTCCAGACAAGCTCTGATATCTACATCTGCAATTTTTTCATAAAGACGACCCGGCGGTTTTAATGCAGTAACTCTACCTGCAATTTTTCTTGCTTCGGCAGAGTTGCCATAGTCTAAATAGGTATTGGCTTGAGCTACTCTGAACTCTACATAAGCTGGTGTTTTTGCTTCTGCCAACCTGTTGACTTGCTTATCTCGCTTTTCGAATACCTCTATTGCTTTTGCATATTCACCTTTCCTTCTTAATATCTCGCCTTCAACTGTAAATAAACGCACCAGAAGTTGGTTTTTGTACACTTCATCAGCTGCAGTGACTGCTTCATAACTGTAAGAAATTTTCAATTTAGTAGGCCATACGTTGATTAACTCATCTACTACTTTTTGAGCTTCGTTATAGTAGCCTAATTCTACATTGGTGATTGCTCTGCGAATTTTAATTTCCATTTCCAAAACTTCGCTCTGCAAATAGGAGGCGGAGAGACCATCTAGAATGGTTACTATGCTGTCCGCTTTCTTGTAATTACCATAATCCAATAGGATGTCAGCAATTCGAAGATGTCCCATTGTGTAATTATACTGATGGCCGTTTTTCCACTTACTTAGTTTGTTCAGCGACAAATCGATTTTCTTGTACATCAAATCGTAGTTAGAAATGGCTTGATGTGCTTTGGCTTCCATCACATAGGTGAGTGCATAAAGAGAGGAATCACCACCATATTTTTTGGCAATATGCTTTGCTCGAAGCTTATCTATTTGTTTTTGAACTTTAGTGTATTTGCCTTTTGCAAACTGAGCTTCAGCTTTGCTAAAGACTTGTTCCCATGTTTGGGCATTGCTTTGAAAGGCAATTATAAAAATTGCTAGAAGGGTGAAAAGTAGGCGCATGACAGTTTAGTTAGTGTTCTCTAAAGAGAAAGTTATCATAAAAATAAGCAATCAATCAGCATAATGCTATTCTTAGGTAACGTAAGAAGTTTATAGGATTGAAACATTGGTCTTGTATACCAATGCTGGTCATATAAATTTGCAGCATGATTAGTATCAATGATCTCTCTTATTATATTGGCGATCGTCCAATTTATGACAATGCTTCTTTGTTCATCGGACCGAAAGACCGAATAGGTTTAATAGGTTTAAATGGAACGGGTAAGTCTACTTTATTGAAAATGATAGTGGGTGATTACCAACCTACATCAGGAGAGATCAATATGAGTAATGATACTTCCATTGGTTTTCTAAATCAGGATTTGTTGTCCTATCTAACGAATGATTCTATTCTTCATGTAGCTATGCAAGCTTTTGAAGAAACGTTGAAAATTCAGGAACAGATCGATATAGTTCTCAAAGAAATGGAGGACAATTATCGAGATGAATTGGTGGATAAATTAGCTAAGCTTCAAGATCGATTTGAAACCAATGAGGGTTATTCCATGCAGGCTAAAGCAGAGGAAATCCTGGAGGGAATAGGTTTTAGCACCAAAGATCTGCAGAGACCATTGAAAGAGTTTTCAGGTGGATGGAGAATGCGAGTAATGTTGGCCAAACTACTTTTGGAAAAGCCTTCTCTTCTGATGCTCGATGAGCCTACCAACCACCTGGATTTACCATCTATTGAATGGTTGGAGAACTACTTGCAATCCTATGAAGGAGCAGTGATCATCGTTTCGCACGATAGACGTTTTCTTAACGCATCCATTAATAAAATTGTAGAAGTTACTGGTTACCAGTTGAACATGTACGCTGGTAATTACGACTTCTACTTAGAAGAAAAGGAGCTCAGAAATGAGATTCAACAAAATGCTTTTGAGAATCAGCAGCAAAAGATAAAGGAAGCAGAACGCTTCATTGAACGCTTCAAGGCAAAAGCAACTAAGGCAAAGCAAGCTCAATCCAGGATGAAAATGCTGGAGAAAATGGATCGAATTCAGGAGGTTGTTGATGATACCATGCAAGTAGATTTCCGATTCAAATTCAAACCACAATCGGGTAGACATGTCGCCCGGTTAACGGATATCTCAAAAGCCTATGGTGATCTTCAGATTCTTAAAAATGCGGATGC
>CAXEKM010000378.1:0-1997 GCA_963996645.1 uncultured Marinoscillum sp. | reverse complement strand
TTACTATGGTGATCCGCCTTCAGTAACTTTAGCCAGGTTGGGTTTTGAAAACTACCTGGTTAGTATTTTGATTACTTTGATAATTTCGATGTTTTTACACGGAAGATCATTTTATCTGAACTGGAAGCAAGCCCTGTATCGTGAAGAGAAACTCAAAAATGAGTCCTTGAAAACCAAGTTTGAATCTCTGAGAAACCAGGTTAATCCTCATTTTTTGTTCAATTCACTCAATGTGCTGTCTGGTTTGGTTTATGAAGATCAGGCTCGAGCAGTTCAGTTTATCAGGAAAATGTCTGAAGTATATCGCTATGTGTTAGATAAACGTGATCAGGAATTGGTTCCATTAGAGGATGAGTTGAGGTTTTTTGATAATTATGCATTTCTTCAACAGATTCGTTTTGGTGATAATTTAAGAGTTCATGTGGAGCGAAATGGTGATGGTATGGTGCCTCCGGTTGCGATGCAGCTGTTGTTGGAAAATGCGATTAAGCACAATGTCGTATCAGAAGCCAGACCTCTAACAGTGAATGTTTCCATCACAAAAGATGAAATTAAAGTATCTAACAATATACAAGAAAAACTATCGAAAGACTCGACAGGTATCGGCTTAAATAATTTAAGGGATCGCTATGGGTTTCTGTCCAATAAGAAGGTTGTTGTCAATAATGACGGTAAAACCTTTGAAGTAATACTCCCACTTTTGAAAATAGACTCATGAGATATTTAATTCTGGAAGACGAAAAAATAGCTTCCAATAGACTGAAGGAAATGATTGCTAATCTTAGGCCTGACTATCACTGTGTTTTGACGCTGGATTCAGTAGAGTCGGCGGTGATTTCTTTGCCTGCACTTAAGTTGGATTTGGTGTTTATGGATATTCAATTAGCTGATGGAAACTCATTTGATATCTTCGATCAGATCAAATTTGATGCTCCAATCATTTACACCACGGCTTATGATGAGTATGCCTTGAAGGCGTTTAAGTCTAATAGTGTGGATTATTTATTGAAACCAATAGATCCTGTAGAATTAGCTGGTGCAATTGCTAAGTTTGAAAAGCATGCTGTAAAGGACGATAAAGAAGTCACACAGCTAATGCAATCTCTGAAGCCGGAAGGGAAGGAGCGATTTGTCGTAAAAGTAGGGGAACACCTAAAATCAGTGTTGACCAAAAATGTGCAATTGATTTACAGTCAAGATAAAGGTACTTACTTGTTTACTGATGAAGGGAAACGATTTTTGGTTGACTACACGATGGATCGGGTAGAGGAGATGCTTTCTCCTAATGAGTTTTTCAGAATTAGTAGAAAGTTTTTAGTACATATAGACTACATCAAAGACATAGTCTCTTATACTAATTCTAGGTTAGAAATAATGGTTGATGGCTTTACGGATGATCAAGTAATCGTGGCCAGGGAACGTGTTAGTGATTTTAAAGATTGGCTAGATCGTTAACCTTTTACAAAATCCAATATCTGGGATCTTTCAAAAGGTTTTCGGAAATACTGCTCTAACAGTTTAGAGTCAAGAGCTTCTTTAATTTCACTTGTCACTTCAAAACCAGTCAATAAACAAAATCTTACTGACGGGTGTGAAACTTTGGCTTCACGAATTAAGTCCAACCCACTTTTGCCAGGCATTCTTAAATCGGTGATCACTACCTCAATGTCCTTCTCTTCCTCCAATATCTCCAATGCATCATCAGCAGAGTCTGCCAGGATGATGTCTACGTCATTTCTGTAGGTAATCTGGAAGGTAATACGATTTGGATATTCATCATCCACGTATAGTACTTTCTTTTTCACTTGCGTCTCCATTTGACCATGATTTAAATGTAATAATTACTGTGGTACCTTTATTCTTTTTTGATTGAAAATGTATTTGACCTTGATGTTCTGTGACTATTCTTTTGGAAATAAACAACCCAAGTCCTGTGCCTATTCCTGGAGCTTTGGTTGTAAAGAAGGGGTCAAAAATCTTATCAAGATATTCTTTGT
>CAXEKM010000377.1:0-5060 GCA_963996645.1 uncultured Marinoscillum sp. | reverse complement strand
TTGATGATCAAACAATTCATTAATGTAACATCCCTTATTTATCAGCTCTTTTCTAATGGCAGCAATCATATCTGGCAAGTTCACATAGCCACAATAATTCAATTCGAGACCCCCAAAGTCATCAACTACACCATCCAACCCGATGCTACCTCCATGTATTTCTTTTATATAAGGCTGATACGCTAACTCATCACACTTGGCCGCCCAATCATTTTGCTCCTCATGACCGTAAAATGGTCTATATATGGTCATAGGATACAAAAATTTTGAATCCAATTCACTTTCTAGTTGTCCATAATAGGCCTCCAGGCCAGGGAACAATAAGTCCGCAAGCCACGTTTTCACCATTTTTCGACCTGTAATGGGATTATACAAACCACCTGCTTTATTGGAAGATGTATTCTCGGTCTCATGATTTATGACCATTACATTTTGCCCCGCACGAATCAGTTCTACCGCCAGCAAACTACCAGCAATTCCCTGCCCAACAATCAAATAATTTACTTTTTCCAATGCCTTGACTTATTTTTCACAAATTTGCAACGAAATATAGGATTAGAATATTCAACCATGAAGTTAAAATCTCTAGTGTTTAACCCATTTTATGAAAATACATACATCTTATGGGATGACACCAAGGAAGCCATAATAGTTGACCCAGGGTGTTATGAAACATACGAAGTTGATGAACTAAAACGTTTTGTGCATTCTCAAGACTTGAGTGTAAAGGCTATTGTGAATACTCATTGTCACATTGATCATGTCCTCGGCAATTACATTACCAAAACCTACTACAACTGCCCGTTGTGGGTACCAAAAGGTGAAGCAGATAGCTATAGGGCTGTAACAGCATACGCACCTCAATGGGGCATTACAGGATTCACATATGAAGAGCCTGATTTATTGTTAGAAAATGATGCAATTATTGAGTTTGGCAACACGAAACTCCAAAGCATCTACTGTCCAGGTCATTCTCCTGGTCATTTAGTATTTCATAACCAAGAAGAAAAAGTTATCATTGGTGGCGACGTGCTATTCCGAGAAAGCATTGGTCGTACTGATTTACCGGGAGGCAATCACTCGCAGCTTTTAGAGAACATAAAGAACAAATTATATACTCTGGACGATGACATAGAAGTCTTTCCTGGCCACGGACCAAGTACAACAATTGGCCATGAAAAGAACAATAACCCTTTCTTAAGAGCATGATCAAACACATTCCCAATACACTGACATGTCTCAACCTTATAACTGGGGGTATTGGAGCGATATACATTATTCGTGGAGATTATCATCTAGCCATCTATTTTGTTTTGATTTCGGCATTATTTGACTTTTTTGATGGTTTTGCTGCCAGAATGTTGAAAGTACAATCCATAATTGGAAAAGAACTTGACTCATTAGCAGATATGGTTTCTTTTGGTCTCGTTCCTGCCCTTTATATGTTTAGGGTTCTAGAAGAGCAAACCAATATTGAACATCTTCCATATTACGGATTAGTTATAGCCGCATTTTCCGCTCTAAGATTGGCAAAATTCAATGTGGATGACCGACAATCTGATCAATTTATTGGACTACCAACTCCAGCCAATACGATCATGATTACTTCATTGACCTTTCTTCCTCCTAGCTGGGAAATCTCACTAATTGCATCCATTATTATCATTACAGCTTCTAGTCTTCTTTTGATAGCGAACATCCCAATGATCGCTTTGAAGTTTAAAAGCTTTGGCTGGAAAGGAAACGAACTTCGCTTTATTCTGATCCTTTCAATTATTATTTTGGGTGTACTATTTGGTATCAATTCGTTACCATTTGTTATTCCGTTGTATATAGCACTATCATTAATTGGGAATTTAATCCCTAAAAAGGTCGTTTAGGTAACAAAATATTTAATCCACGTTTCCGTTTCCATGTATATGCTAAGGCTATTATCACCAATCTTACTACTGATAGCAAGTCTGTCTTATGGCCAGAGTGTACTCTCTAGTGGCAGTTGGGCTAAAATCGGAACCACTTCTGAAGGGATTTACAAATTGGATCATCCCTTTTTACAGGGAATCGGTATCCCAGCCACGGTTGATCCCTCTACAATAAAAGTGTACAATCATGGCTTTCGAGGCATGTTACCACAAGCCAATGCAATAGAACGCCCTTTTGACCCAGTTGAAATTCCAATTGCAGGCTACGGAACGGCTGATGGTAGCTTGGATGAAAACGACTACTTCTTATTCTACAGTCAGGGACCAGATAAAATTGTTCTGGATAGTCTAGGGCAAGTAGATTATGAGCACAATCTATACTCAGACACGCTTTATTTCCTAATTACCTACAAAGGCGAATCAGGTAAAAGAATTTCTAATGCACCCGCTCGATCCAATGTGTCTGAAAACAAAAGCAGTTATCAGAAATTGATCAGATATGAATTAGATGAATTCAACCAGCTTGGCTCCGGGAGAATCTGGACTAGAATGGGTATTGGCAATGGCAACATCATGGATTTCAATTATGACGTACCCAACAGCACAGGCCCACTAAACATCTGGACATCATTTTCTGCTGAATCACTAAGCCCTTGCTCGTTTGACATTGAAGTGAATGGAAACGCTATTGGCCTAGTGAACATAGACTCTGTAACTGGTGCCACATATAGTCAAAAGCAGAAGTATAGCAAAGATTTCTTCAGCACAACCATATCTGGCAGTTCACTAGACCTTCGGTTTAGATACAATTCTCCTGCCCCAAACCCAATTGGATTTCTTGATTACTTCATTCTGGGTGTAGAATCCACATTTGATGACACACAAAGCATGATTCACCTACCCCCAGGACAACAATACAATTGGACGATTGGTGACAATAAAGAGGTGTGGGATGTAACAAACCTTCAAGATGTTAAAAGACTAACCGTCGTAAATGGCACAGTATCGAACACACTGACTGAATCAGAACTGGCAGTATTTCACGGCTCTGACTTTCCTGCCCCTTTAAACTTTGGAAGCATCTCCAATCAAGACATTAAAAGCCTGGCTTTGTCAGAAGCGTTAATAGTTACACACCCAAAATTTTTAAGCCAAGCAAGAAAACTAGCAGCTTTTCATGAGTCTTATGACGGAATGTCAGTTGGTCTGGTAACTACTTATCAGGTTTATAATGAATTTAACTCTGGTGGTCAGGACATATCAGCTATTCGTGATTTCTTCAAATATTGCTATGATCAAGGAGGTAATCTAAAATATGTTCTTCTGTTTGGTGATGCGTCATATGACTACAAGTATATTCTTCTAAATAACACCAACTATGTCCCCATTTATGAATCAAGAGAGTCCGCACACAATATCTTCAGCCACTCTTCAGATGATTATTATGGATTCATGGAAGACAGTGAAGGTGAATGGAGCGAGGGTAAACTACGAAACAATACCGTATTCTTTGAGGAACCCTATGAAGACCACACCATGGAAATAGGGGTCGGCCGACTTCCTGCTAAAACCACGGAGGAAGCAGACAACATGGTTGACAAAATCATACGATACAAGACTGCTCAACAAGCTTTGGGTAAATGGCGTCAGCAAATAGCCTACCTGGTAGATGATGGTGATCGAAATGAGCACATCCGTCAAGCAGAAAGCTTTACAAAAATCATTGATCAAAATTATCCTCAATACAACATCAAGAAACTTTATCTGGACCGATATAATCAGGATGTGGAACCCGGCCCGGATTCTCCGGTTTCAAGTGCCGTTATTAATACTATAAAGGATGGTGTCTTTATGTTTAACTACATTGGCCATGGCAATTACCAACAGCTAACTCATAGAACAGAATTAGCCATTGACCTCAACATCGTAAGAGGGTTTAGCAACCGACATAAACTACCGCTTTTTGTCACTGCTACTTGCGAATTTGGCCAATATGACAATCCCATTAGAGACTCTGGTGCTGAGCTATTGCTAAGTAGTGCCAATGGAGGAGCTATTGCGCTAATAACAACAACGAGACCTGTTTATGCTCACACCAATGAACCTGTCAATGTTGCCATCCATGAAAACCTTTTTAGAAAAGTAGACGGAGTTTACCCAAGACTTGGTGATGTCATCAGACATGCCAAAAATGAAAGTTTAAGGGGTCCAATCAATAGAAATTTTGCTCTACTTGGAGACCCAATGCTACGCCTGAATTATCCTGAGCACGATATTGTTCTCGACCAACTCCAATCAGAACAGGATACTTTAAATGCATTGGAAGTATTCAACATTTCTGGAAAAATAAAAGATGGAAACATAGTTGTTGAAGATTTTTCAGGAAAAGCAACAGTCACAATTTGGGATATTCCTCAAAGCAAAACAACCTTAGGAGATGAAAGTGACCCATATACTTTTGAAGAGCAAACAAACGCACTTTATAGAGGAGAACTTTCTGTCGTAGATGGACAATTTGATGCTGAAATCATTTTACCAAAAAACATTTCATACAAATACCAGCCAGGTAAAATAACCATTTATGCATCCAATCAAGTGGGACATACCGATGCATCCTATTCAACCAGAAATTTTGTTTTAGGAGGCACTAGCAGTCAAATAGTCAATGATCAAACCCCACCTGAAATATCACTTTATCTGAATGAGCCGTCATTTAAGTCTGGTCAGACCGTAGGAGCAAATAGTTTGTTCATTGCAGAGCTGAGCGATCAAAATGGAATCAATATCTCTAACAATGGGTTTGGAGATGGAATCACCTTACAATTAAATGATGAAGAGCCTATTCCTCTGAATGAATTCTACACTGCAGAATTAGACACCTACAAAAAAGGTTATGTGGTTTTTCCATTGCAAAATCTTAGCCCTGGAAAATACACAGCCAAATTAAAAGTTTCCGACACATACAATAATTTCAGTGAGAACACAGTTGAGTTTTATGTATCAGATCAACCTACTCTGAAAATCTTTAATGCGATAAACTACCCTAACCCAGTGAGCTCTGATGGACTCACTACTTTCAGCTTTGAGCATGACAGAGAAGATGAGCAACTGGATATAAATCTTATGTTGTATAACCTA
>CAXEKM010000376.1:0-6123 GCA_963996645.1 uncultured Marinoscillum sp. | reverse complement strand
TTACTTATGATGGCCTTTTTACTCCATCAAGCTATCAACCATTAAGATATACCTTTCTAGTATGGGTTATGGTCCTTTTAGGTGGTACGGGAAATAATTATGACTTGATTATTGATACTGAAATAGGTCCGGGGAGTGGTACAGGGGCATCCATGGAGGAAAATTTTTCTGCAGGAAACTACGTGATTCAAGTTCAAGACCAGCTAGCTTGCACCTCTTCCAACACCATAAATCTCATTCTCGAAGAACCAACACCTCTTCTTTTAGATCTGGATAGCATTGCTCCGTTGTGCTATGATATCAATGGAAGAGTGATTGCAGATGCATCTGGAGGGGTGGACTCACTTGGTAATTACTGGTATGAAATCAAAAAAGCAACGGATGTATCTTATGCTTTAGAAATCATTAATGATACTGCTTACTGGGATCGTCCGGCCAATGGTACTTCGAATCAGAATTATAGTGTAAGAGTCACTGATAGAAATGATTGTATTACTACTACTGAAATAGAAGTAACTCCGGACTTGACTCCTCTTACGATTTCAGTGACAGATACCTATGCGCCGAATTGTGATAATGCAGAAAATGGTTGGATTGAGTTTGAAGTTTCCAATGTTGATCGATTCGATGATAATACCGCCATTATATATATTGTTGGTGATGGTTATGAAGACCTTGGCTACGATTCGTTGGTGATTGGAACAGACGCAGACAGGTTCCAGAATTTATTGGATACCAAGCATCATACGAACTATGAGATAAGAGTAAGGGACAGAAATAATTGTGACTATAATTTTCAGAATTATGTCAGTTCTATTCCTTTAATTGCTCCTCCAAGACTTCAAATCAGTCCTTTTGGTCAGAATCGACCTACTATAGAAGGATACGATAATGGTTGGATAGATATTGCTGTTTCTGGTGGTGTTAATTCCTACTTGGTATCGATAGATAGTATCCCTCAACCAATGGATACAATTAATAATCTCACTAGACCAGGACATTGGTTTGACTCACTCGACGCTGGTCAACACATTGTTCAGCTAATTGATACCAACTATGTAGAAAGCCAGCGAGAGTTCTGTTTGGTAGAAGATACTTTCCATTTATTAAATGGAAGGAGCCTGAATATCACCAATGCTACTCAAATTGGAAGAATTACTTGTCCGGGTTCAAATGATGGCAGTATCCAATTGATTGTCACGGATAAGTTTACGGCGGACACCATCAATACCTTCTTGACCATCACTTATCAAAACATCGATACTTCTGATCCAATTCAAACATTAGAAGTAGTAGCTGGAGAAATTCCGATATTAGAAAATTTGTCTTCTGGAACCTATCAATTCGCGGTTAAGTACCAACCTGACTCATTGCCTGATAATACTTACGCAGATTTGGTACAAGAAATTGAAATAGAGGAACCTGAGCCACTTGGATTCTCATTTTGGGATCCAATTAACCCTGCATGTGAAACGGCTAGAACAACAGGGAAACTGCAGTTTTCAGTACAGGGAGGATATCCAGATGAGACAGTTTGGTATTCTTTGGATGGAGGCACCTTTACTTTGACGTCCAGAGATGACTTTGTCACTATTGAAAACCTGTCTCTAGAAGAGCATACCATTGAGCTTTCCAAGTCAGATGGGAGCTGTTTAACATCCCGATCTTTCACCATTTCAAATGATCAATTAATTCCAACACTTTTAGGTAAATCTGATGTGTCATGCTACGGGGGCAATGATGGTTGGGTGAAAATCAACTCGGATGTACTTGGAGTGGATTTTGAAATTCACGAACTTCCTGAGTATTCTTCTAACCTGGAAATTACAGAGGATGGTCAGAGATTTCATTTGTATGATAACCTGGATCCAGGGGAATATCATTTTATCATTTCTAAAGGAGATAATTCTTCTTGTCTGGATGGTATGATTGCCGTCACTGTTGGACAGCCAGATGACTTAGCATTAAACGTATCAGTAACTATTGCCAACTGTGGCCAGTCTGATGGTGCATTGGCTGTTGAGGTAAGTGGTGGCACCGCTCCTTACGAGATCGAGTGGCGGAATAAATTTGGAGTAGTTGATCCAGGTGCAGTTCCAGCTGGTTCATATACTGTTAACGTGACGGACTCATTGGGTTGTGCCATTTCTCAGAGCAGCATTCAGGTTGATGACAATCCTGGAATTGCTGTATCAATAAAGAGCATCAATGCAGCAAACTGTTTGAATAATGATGGCGAAGCAATCATTGAAATCACATCAGCTACTGGTCCGTTTGAGGTTCAAGGAAATCCAACAACCGAAAGCATTATAACATTGCCTAATCTGTATGCTGGTGATACCTTAATTACTGTTATGGATTCTCGAGGATGTGATACGACATTAGTCATCTCTGTTCCATCTATCAATACTCTTGAAGTTGTAGAAACTACACTATACGAGACTACATGTGAAGAGCAAAATGGTGCAGTAAAATTGACTTTAGCAGGAGGTCATTCTCCTTATAGCTTTGATTGGGGAGATAGCATTACTTCTGGAGATTCTCTCGCAGGCTTGGGTATTGGCTATTATGAGGTTAATGTAACCGATGCCTTTGGTTGTGAGTTCAAAACCGACTTCATCATTCGGGCAGCAAATGGAATAGAAAGCGTGACCATGGAGCAAACAACTCCATTTTGTGAACTGTCGAATGGGAGTATCGCTTTCAGTGAGATAGTAGGGGACTTTAATCCTTTTGTTATTAAAAGAATTGAAGGCTTAGACACCTTGGATGTTGGGGTGTTCGATCATGGGGATAGTTTAGTCGTAGATGGTTTGTCTGCTGGAGATTATGATTTCTTAATCTATGATACTAATGGTTGTTTATTTATTGTCAGCAACTATTCATTGACTGATGATCCTGATAAAATTCCAACTTACACTACTTCCATTACCAATGAAAGCTCCTGTGGATTAGAAACGGGTGTATTAGCAATAGAATCTCTAACTGGAAGAGCACCTTTTACTTATCAATGGGAAAAAGAGGGTAGCATTTTGCCTATAGATTCAGTTGTTGGAGTGAACCTATCTGTAGGAACTTATTTTATTACGATTACAGATTCAACGGGCTGCCCAGTAATTGTAGAAGCGGACATGATTGATCGCCCCATTCCTATCATTGACTTATTATGGGCTCAGTCTTCTCCTTATGGTGCTAGCAATGGTTCATTTGCAGTAGAATTGTCCGGGGGAGTTGGTTCATACAGTTATTACTCTGAAGGAGAAACCAATGAAGTTGGAGTTTTTGATGGGCTAGCTCCTGGGGCTTATCAAGTTAATGGAACTGACTCATTAGGTTGTAGTTCTGATACCATTTCGGTAGATATTGAAGGCACTTTACAGCTAACAGTAGAATTTTTAGGAGCAACATCAGCTTCTTGTCTATCAGCTAATGATGGTCAGGCACGCGTAAAGGCCACGGGAGGAATTAGTCCATATACCTTCCTAATAGGAGAAGACACAGTCTCTGCTTTCATTGAGAATTTATTTACTGGAACATATTATGTTCAAGCCGTTGACGCCATTGGATCTGTTGATTCTGTTCTCATTACTATTCCAGTGTTGGATAGTCTGGAAGTTAGTGAGATAGTTTCACTGGTATCTTGTGAAGGTGGCTGTGATGGTGGGGTTGATTTGGATATTTCCGGAGGTTCAGGCAGTTACGAGATTGTTTGGAATCATGGAGAAATTGGGGCTAACCTTAGCTCACTATGTCCTGATACCTATTTTTACACCATTACCGATACAAGAAATGGAGTTTGCATCCTTTCCGATTCGGTTACCGTTGGTGAGCAGCCATATCTGGCTTTGCAAGTAAATGACATTGTTCCCCCTACTTGTTTTGATGGAGGAGATGGAAGTATTCAAGTCTCTGGTCTTGGTGGATCTGGCTATTATGACTTCAATTGGTCTACTGGCGATAGCGGGAGTCTATTGTCCAGTAAATCCCCTGGAGATTATATTGTTACAGTATCTGATAGGTTACTAGGTTGTACGTTTAGTGACACATTGACCATTCCGAATACGCCAGTTATTACAGTTTCCGATACCACTATCTTCCAACCAACTTGCGTTGGAGGAAGCAATGGGTCCATCACTTTGACGATCATCAACGCACCAAGTCCTTTAGTTGAATGGGAAAGAGGCGAATTTGGTAAAACACTAAATAATGTATCCGCAGGAATTTATCCATTTACCATCACCTCTGGTTTAGGTTGTGAAATAACTGGACAGATAGAGGTTATTGATAGAGAACCTATTGAAGTTACCGAAACAGTAACCAATAATCTTTGTAGTGGATATTGTGAAGGAGTAATTGAGTTATCCGTGTCTGGGGGAACCGCCCCGTATTATTATGAGTGGTCAGATGGTAGCTCATCAAAAATCAGAAGTCGAGTTTGTACAGGTACCTACCAATATACAGTTACTGACCGGTATGGTTGTGAATACTTGGGTGAGGTGACTGTAGAAGAACCAGATGCCATAGCAATAACTATCAACAATCTGCAGCATGCTCAATGTTATCGTTCCAGTGATGGGTTTATTGATATCAATGTTTCTGGCGGTGTAGGTGAGTATAGCTATCTATGGTCAAATGAAACCGAAACTCAGGATGCAACAGGTATTCAAAAAGGGACTTATACGGTCACAGTAACTGATGAAAATGCTTGTTCAGTAAGTCAGACTTTTGAAATAGAAGAACCTACTTATTTAACTCGTCAGCAGGTAGAACTTTTTGACCCACTATGCTCTGGTGCGAGTGATGGAAGGGCGATTGTCACTCCAACAGGAGGTACTGCGCCATATGAGATTCTTTGGGGTGATGGACAAACTACGTTTGAAGCTGTAGGCTTGCTTGCAGGCACACACTCCTATTCAATCACTGATAGTCATGGTTGTATTTATGATAATGAAGTCAGATTGATTGATCCGGATGGAATGCAGGTGGCTAATGTCGTATTGACAGATCCTCAGTGTTTCAATTTTGAAAATGGAGAAATAACGTTTGAAGTTCTAGGCGGTACTGGTGTGTACGAATTTGCCTGGTCTAATGATAGAGAAGGAGATAATACCCTGGATGGAATTGCTCATGGTACTTATGAGGTGATGATCCAGGATGAAAACGGATGCCAGATTTCACGTGAATTTAGTCTGGATAATCCTGATGAGCTGTTCATTACAGGTGTTCCGGATTACGTGTTATTATGTGAAGGCGGAGAGGCTGTTTTAGAGCCAGATACGGAGTGGGTAACCTACCAGTGGTCAGGTCCTGAAGGTGGTTTGAGTACAGATTCAAGGATTATCTTATATGAAGAAGGTGAGTATACTTTGAATGTAACGAATGAGGATGAATGTCCTGCAGATACAGAGGTATTCATTGAGGTAGACGATAATGTGCTTCAGGCAGACTTTATTCGAGTTAGTGAGGCAGTCGTATTTGAACCAGTGGTGATCGTAGATCTAAGTATGCCACTTCCAGATGCTGTGGAGTGGGTGCTCCCTGAGTCGGATAATATAGCGGTCAATCAGGAAGATGATGCTATTCTTGAACTCGTATTTACTGAACCAGGGAATTATGAAATTGGATCCAGAGTACAACTAAGTAACTGTACGGCTGAGCTATTTAAAATCATAACGGTATCGGAAGAATCAGAGGATTCTGAAGGACGAATGGAGACTCAAGCGTCAAGAAGTGTAGGGGTTAAAATGTTCCCGAACCCGACAGAAGGGGATTTCAAAGTATATCTCGATGCACCATCAGAAGAAAAGTTCAGAGTGCAGTTAGTCAACACTGATAAGAATATTATGGAAGAGAAAATCTTCCAGGGCGAAAAGAACTATGTATTTGATTGGGACTTTTCTAATTCTCCTGCGGGGGTCTATTTCCTAGTCATCCAGTTTGGTGATAATGTACAATCCAAAAGAATTCTAGTGTTGAGATGAGATTGAAGGGAATAATCATATTGCTTGCATTTGGTTTCTGTGGAGAAGTTTTTGGGCAGAATTTTAGCAAGATCAGCGTCTCAGCTTTTGAGCCTTTGTCTAAGGCCAATGCTGAATGGGTTGATTTTGATAATGATGGATT
>CAXEKM010000375.1:0-3817 GCA_963996645.1 uncultured Marinoscillum sp. | reverse complement strand
TGATGGTTTCTTCTTTAGAGGTCAGGATGTTGCTATTGTAGGAGCAGGTGATACTGCTGCTGAAGAGGCAACTTATTTATCTAAGCTTGTGAACAAAGTTTACATGCTAGTAAGAAGAGATGAAATGAGAGCTAGTAAAATCATGCAGCAGCGTGTGTTGAATGCTCCAAATATCGAAGTGCTTTGGAATACTGAAACTGTTGAAGTAGAAGGTGGTGAAGAAGTAGAAGGCGTAAAAGTTAGAAATACTCAAACTGGTGAAGAGAGAGTTCTTCCAGTTCAAGGTTTCTTCGTTGCGATCGGTCACGAACCAAATACTGCAATCTTCAAAGACTACATCGATATGGATGAGTCTGGATATATCAAAACAATCCCAGGAACTTCTAAAACCAATGTTCCAGGTGTATTTGCTACAGGTGATGCACAGGACAAAAACTATCGTCAGGCAGTAACTGCTGCAGGAAGTGGTTGTATGGGAGCATTGGATGCTGAGCGTTTCATCGCTGAGAAAGAAGTGGAAATGCAAGAAGCTGAAGTTTAATAGCTAAAACATAAAATAGGATAAGGTCCCGATTGAGTCGGGACTTTTTTTGTTATGAAAATCAACATACTAGCAATAGCAGCGCATCCGGACGATGTAGAATTGTCTTGTGCAGGAACATTGATAGCTCACAAAGATCGTGGTTATACCACAGGAGTGATTGATTTAACACGCGGTGAAATGGGTACCAGAGGTACACCAGAGCAGCGCATTGAAGAGGCTACAGAAGCTGGTAAAATCATGGGACTTTCTGTTCGAGAGAACATGGAGTTTGAAGATGCTTTCTTTAAGAATGATCGAGAGCATCAATTGGCGCTAATTCAAAAGATCAGAAAGTATCAACCGGATATTGTGATTACCAATACTACTTATGATAGACATCCTGACCATGGTAGAGGTGCGCAATTGGTGGAAGAGGCCTGCTTTAAAGCAGGTCTGGCAAAGATTGAAACACTAAACTCTCAAGGCGATCCACAAAAGCCATGGAGGCCTAAGAAAGTGTATTATGTCATTCAGAGCACTTCTATAGCTCCAGATTTCTTTGTAGATATATCTTCAGCACAAGAACGTAAAATGGAATCTATTAAAGCCTATGGTTCTCAGTTTTTTGATCCGAACAGTAAGGAGCCAGAAACTTATATAGCAAAGCCGGAATTCATGAAAATGGTGGAGGCTAGAGCCATTGAATATGGTCACAGAATAGGGGTGAAGTATGCGGAAGGTTTCATTACCAAAGACTTTATTGGTGTTAAAGATCTTTACAACTTATCCTAATAGATAAACGATTTAAAAGTAAAAAGTCATCATGACCGAAGTGTCATGATGGCTTTTTTATTGCTTTGATCGTTAAATCAAGGAGAAAGCCTTTCTCTGGACCAATCATTGTCATTCTTAGTAAACATGATGCGATCATGTAGCCTGCTAGGTCTTCCTTGCCAAAACTCTATAGAGGAAGGAATCACTCGATAACCACCCCAGAAGTCTGGAAGGGGTACTTTTCCTTCTTTGAATTTCTCTTTCATTTCATGAAGTTTCACTTCTAGGATATTTCTCGAAGTGATCACCTGACTTTGATGAGAAACCCATGCTCCTAATTGACTGCCAAAAGGTCTGCTCATAAAGTATTTCATGGATTCAGCGGTGCTTACCTTTTCAGCAATGCCTGTAACTGCCACTTGCCTTTCTAGCTGAAACCATGGAAATAATAGTGAAATATGAGGGTTTTGCTCCAGCTGCTGTGCTTTTCTGCTTTTGTAGTTGGTGTAAAAAACAAATCCCTTAGTGTCAAATGCTTTTAAAAGCACGGTTCTTTGAGTGATTTGTCCAGCACCATCAGATGTGCCAACAATCATGGCATTGGGTTCAGTCAACTCACTTTTTTGTGCCTCATTAAACCATTTTTGGAATTGCTCAATTGGAGAATCAGCTACACTGTCCAGATCAAGAGAGGCTTTGGTGTACTCCTTTCTTAAAGATGCTAAATCTAAACTCATACTTAAGGTGTGATTATTCCTAATTAAGGTTAATAATTGTTTTATTTGTTATGAAACCAAAGGTAGGGCTTTGGAAGTGATGAAAGTCACGTTCAGTTATAAAACTGATTAGAAAGAAAAGGTTTAAATTTTATAAGATTACCAATCTGGTGATCGTAAAGAACATAAATGGATTATTTCGCAACAGATCAATTAATAGAACCAGAAAAAGGAGATTTGCTTATATCGGAGCCATATCTACCGGATCCGAATTTTGAGCGAACAGTTATCTTATTATGTGAGCATGATGAGAATGGTTCGTTTGGTTTTGTATTGAATAAGCCATCCAATTCTGGTTTGTCTGAGCTGATAGAAGAGGCTGAAGGGTTTGATTCCACTGTATATGTAGGTGGGCCTGTGCAGCAGAATACCCTTCATTTTTTGCATAAATCGCCAAACAAATTGAGTAGTGATAAAGAAATTGTAAATGGTGTTTATTGGGGGGTAGATTTTGATAACTTACTAACCAGTATAAATACCAAAGTAGTTGATGAAAATGATTTGAAGTTTTTCATAGGCTATTCGGGATGGTCAGAAGGTCAGTTATTAGATGAATTAAAGGCCAAGTCGTGGATAGTTTATAAAAAAGCTACTCCAGAATTGGTATTTGACATGAATGCAGAAGAGCTTTGGAAAGAAGCTTTACAAAATATGGGCGGTAAGTATCGGGTAATTTCTAATTATCCAACGGATCCCCGCCTGAATTAGTGATCCGATTTTATTAATTTTATGGCTTGTAGCCAACCAAAAGAGAGGTTCCGATATGGAAGACAAGGAAAACAAGTTGCCTGAGAATCAAGAAAATCTAGAGACTCAGGATGAGGTTCAGGAAACCCCTGAATTACAAAAGGAAGAAGAAACAACTGAAGAGGTTGTAGCAGAAGAAATCAAAGTAGCAGAAGAGTCAACAGCTGAACCAGTGGAGGCACATTCAGAAGAGCCAGTGAAAGAGGAGGTTTCTGAGCCCGCGGAAGCAACGAAGGAAGAAGCTCAAGTTGATTCTGAAAGTGAAGAGGACTCTGACGATGACGATCATGATGATCACGATGAAGAGAACAAGCTTTTGGAAGAGTTGGATTTTGAGAATCCAACAAAAGAAGAGCTATTCAGCACTTTGAAGAAATTTGCTTCTGTTGAAAATATGAGAATTCTGGATAAAGGATTGAAAGAGATTCGTCCTTTATACAATAAGATATTTGATGCTGAAAAAGATGCTGCACTAGAAGCCTTTGTGGCGGAAGGCAATGACTCAGCAGATTTTGATTTCAAAGGTGAGGTGGTAGATACAGAGTTTTTTGATCTGTATGAAAAGCTGCGTCATAAGAAGTCTGTTTATTTTTCCCAGCTTGAAAAGAATAAGGATGCTAACCTTATTAAAAAAGAAGAAATCCTTGAGCATTTAAGAGAGTTGGTTGATGGAGAGGAAAGCAATGCTTCGATCAACAAACTAAAAGAACTACAAGAGGAGTGGAGAAGCGTAGGTCAGGTGCCTGGAGCACAGGCTAAAACCATGTGGGCCAACTATCATGCGTTGATTGATCGTTTTTATGATCAGCGTAGTATCTACTTCGAGTTAAAAGAATTAGACCGTAAAAAGAATCTTGAAGGTAAACTAGAGCTATGTGAGCGTGCAGAAGCTCTTAGCACTCTGGAGAACATAAAGGATGCAATTTTTCAGTTGAATGAATTGCATGAAGAGTTTAAGCACATTGGTCCTATTCCTAAGGAGGATCAGGAACCAGTA
>CAXEKM010000374.1:0-1771 GCA_963996645.1 uncultured Marinoscillum sp. | reverse complement strand
CTATTTTAGCAGTCTATGAAAAAAATCCAGAAAATCCTGATTGCCAACAGAGCTGAAATCGCGATTCGAGTGATGCGATCTGCAAAAGAAATGGGCATTAAGACTGTAGCACTATACAGTGAAGCCGATAAAACTGCAGCGCACGTTCAATATGCTGATGAAGCTGTTCTGATTGGTCCACCCCCATCAGCTGAGTCTTATCTGGTGATGGATAAAATACTAGAGGCTTGTAAAATCACGGGTGCAGATGCTATTCACCCAGGATATGGTTTCCTTTCGGAGAATGCCACTTTCGCCAAAAAGGTGGAAGATGCAGGCTTGATATTCATAGGTCCTTCTGCCGATGCGATCAAAGTAATGGGAGACAAACTTGCTTCTAAACAAGCTGTCAAAAACTTTGATGTGCCACTTGTTCCTGGAATGGACGAACCTATTAGTGATGTAGAAGCTGCTAAGAAAGTAGCCACTGAAATTGGTTACCCCGTGATGATCAAGGCAAGTGCTGGAGGCGGCGGTAAAGGAATGCGAATTGTCAACGACCCTAAAGATTTTGAAGAGCAAATGACGCGTGCCGTTAGTGAGGCGAAAAGCTCATTTGGTGATGATTCTGTATTCATTGAGAAGTTCATTACCTCACCTAAACACATAGAGGTTCAAATATTAGGTGATCAGCATGGAAATGTGATTTACGTGTTCGAACGTGAGTGCAGCATTCAACGTAGAAACCAAAAAGTAATAGAAGAAGCACCTTCAGCAGTAATCAATGAGGAGCAGCGCAAACGATTTGGAGAAGCAGCTGTCAATGTGGCCAAATCATGTAATTACTATGGTGCTGGAACAGTAGAGTTCATAGCCGATGCCAACCTTGACTTTTACTTCCTGGAAATGAACACTCGTTTACAAGTGGAACATCCTGTATCAGAGCAAATCTCTGGTCTTGATTTAGTTAAAGAACAGATTAAAATAGCTGAAGGACAAGCGATTAGCTTTAAGCAGGAAGACCTTAAAATTCAAGGACATAGCCTGGAAGTGAGAGTCTATGCTGAAGATCCAGAAAACAACTTCTTACCAGACACTGGTAAACTACAAGTCTATAGAAGGCCTCAGGGAGCTGGTGTAAGAGTAGATGACGGGTATGAAGAAGGAATGGACATTCCGATCTACTATGATCCAATGATCGCGAAGCTCATCACTTATGGCAAAGACAGAGCTGAAGCAATTGAGCGCATGCAGCGTGCAATAGAAGAATATAAAATCGTTGGTATAAAGACCACTCTCCCATTCTGTCAGTTTGTATTGGGGCATGAAGAATTTGTCAGCGGAAAATTCACTACCAAGTTTGTGGAACAGCATTTCAAACCAGAATACCTGAAGAAGGAAGTTCCAACAGATATTCAGAAAGTTGCTGCTATTTTCGCATTTGATCAATACCAGGAAAACAAACAGAAAGCTGTACAGGCATCTTCCACCAGTACTAGTAGAAATAGTGGCTGGAAAAGTCGTATGAAAGCAGATTAATTCATGGCAGACATTCGAGCTTTCGCCGGTTGGCGATACAATTGGGAGTTGATCCAGCAAATCGATCAACTCACTTCTCCTTTGTTTGATGTGGTTTCGGATAAGCAACGAGCAGCTCTTTATACCAGAGAGTTTAATAGTATTCATCTGTCTGTTCCGAGTGAGAGCAATCCAGCAGAGGCAGCTAAACATCGACTAGATTCTTGGAAAGAACGCGGGGTTTTGGTTCAGGACAAACTGCCAGCGATCTACG
>CAXEKM010000373.1:0-4523 GCA_963996645.1 uncultured Marinoscillum sp. | reverse complement strand
TACTGGATAAATAAGATGTCAATGATCAACCGTTTCGTAAAAACCTAAAAACTCTTCTTTGGCATACAAAGATGCACATTGCAAATTCAACTGATCATATTCAGTCTTATTATTGGCAATAAAACTTTCATAGGCCTCTTTGGAAATCCAGTTGTCTACGACGAGGTAGTCATTCTTGTCTGTTTTTTTGATTAATTCCTGCCCTAGATAGTCATCACTTTTTTCATAAAAGTGAAACCATGTACCATTTCGTCTATAGGCTTCTTCGAATTGGTCTTTTTGATCAGGGGAACACTCATAGTGCCAGACCAGTTGATACATTTTCATAGGTATGGGGTTTGTTCTATCTATAATTTAATCAGAAACAGAACAAACCTCAACCGTTATGAAATCTATTTATATTCTTCCTTTCCGTCTGCGTGTTTTGCAAAGCGGCCACTTTCTTTCGGATGCACATGGTCATTTTTAGGCCAGGGCCATCCTCCAAACTGTGTTCTTTGATACTCTTGAAATGCCTGTTGAATTTCGGCTTGAGTGTTCATGACAAACGGACCATACTGTGCTACAGGCTCGTTGATTGGCTTACCTTGTAATACAAGAAATTTAGCTTCTTGATCACCATTTTTGATTGTAACCGCCTGGCTTGCATCCAATTCTGCAGCCTTCTCCAAAGGAAGATTTTGATCATTCAGCTGAACGGATCCACCAGAGTAGAAATATAGAGATCTGTTAGCTTCTCTGCTTGCCAAAGGCAATGTCCATTCAGCACCAGGTTGCATAGTTATGGTCCAAATAGCCACTTCATGTGCAGGATCAGCAGCCCAAGAATCTGGAGCAGGTGTCAGTGCTTTCACATCTCCTAAAGATCCAGAAATCACCTTAACTTTGGTTTTACCATCTTCGGATGTGTAATATGGAATGTCTTCCGACCATAACATTTTGAAATGTGGCTCTACAAACTTGCTTTTTGCTGGAAGATTCAACCAAATCTGGAAGAGAATCAACGGATTATCTTCATCTTCCTTCAACAACGGAAACATTTCTGAGTGATTAACTCCTTTTCCTGCGGTCATCCACTGCACATCGCCATTTCCAAATCTTCCTGCCGCTCCAAGTGAATCGGAGTGATCGATAAGCCCTTTTTCGCCAACTGTAACAGTCTCAAACCCTCTGTGAGGGTGCTGAGGAAAACCTGGTACCGTGGAACCGTGGTACATTCTCCATTTGTTGGAAGGGTCAAAGTCTTGTCCAATGTTTCTGCCTGCGATAGACTCGGCTGGACCCATGTCTTTATTCCCTTTAGGGTAATCATCCTTGTGGTAAACACAGAAAAGAAAAGGGTCTTGTGTTACCCATGGGAAGCCAAGTGGCTTTATATGTTTGATTGCTGAACTCATTGTTATATATTGTTAATTTAAATGTACCAACATGTATTTTGAATAATTTGTTTCATTTATTCGCCATAATATTGAAGGTAGATTGGAAGTATAAGACTTCCTCAATTTAAGTGATATTAAATGAACATGAAGATTTCGGTATTTATCCATTCCTTTTTGATGGTATCTGTGTTGATGGCACAGGATCCTGAGAATAATATACATGAACAATCAGTTGGCTACGTATGGCCAGAAGATTCATTGGTACTGCAGAAATTGGAAGAATGGCAGGATCTTAAGTTTGGAATGATTATCCATTGGGGATTGTACGCTCAGGCAGGGATTGTAGAGTCCTGGGAGTTGACATCAGAGGACTGGATCAACCGAAAGGATAGTATGACACATCATGAATACAAACAATGGTACCGATCTCTGAAGAATGACTTTAACCCTGTGAATTTTGAACCTGATACATGGGCTGAGGCAGCTCAGCGTGCTGGGATGAAGTATGTGGTTTTTACTACCAAACATCACGATGGTTTCAACATGTTTAATACCCAATATTCAGATTTTAAAATTACCAATGGTCCGTTTACCAGTCATCCAAAAGCCAATGTAGCCAAACATGTTTTCGAAGCTTTTCGAAATAAAGACATGATGATAGGCGCATATTTTTCGAAGCCTGATTGGAATTCACAGTATTTCTGGTGGGAGAAGTATGCAACTGATGATCGCAATGTCAATTATAATATTGGGGTGCACCCTGATAGATGGAAGAAATACCAACAGTTTGTATTTAATCAAGTGGAAGAGCTGACAAGTGATTATGGAGACGTGGATATTCTGTGGTTCGATGGTGGTTGGGTGAGAGAAGGACGAATGGTTCATGGAGGCGAGCAGAGCGTGAATATGCCTGCACTGTCAGTGATGGCTCGGACGAATCAACCTGGATTGCTCATTGTAGACCGTACGGTGCCTGGCAAATATGAAAATTATCAAACGCCGGAACGCACTATACCTGAAGTGCGATTGGATCATCCGTGGGAAAGCTGCATTCCATTGAATAATAATTGGGGATATGTGCCCAATGATGAATCTAAATCTTCAGAGCAAATTATCCATTCCTTGATTGAAATAGTTGCCAAAGGCGGTAGTCTATTACTTGGAATTGGTCCTAAGCCCGATGGTACTCTTCGAGAATCTGATGTAGTTAAAATGAACGAAATAGGAGACTGGTTGACAATAAATGGAGAGGCCATATACGGCACAAGATCCATTGAAAACTATCAGTCAGGGGAGGTATTCTTTACGAAGAAAGAAAATCAACTGTATGCACTTCTGCCAGTTCAACCAGGTATGAACTTAAATGAAGTTATCTGGACCGGAAACCTGCCCAAGAAAGGTGCTAAAATGAACTTAATAGGTTCAAGTAAAACGATTAAGTACAAAGTAGTGGAAGATCAAGTAATTGTCACTTTGCCCAAAGGAGTTGAGAATAAGGTAGCATTAGCGTTCACTTATGCTGTGGACTAATTGAATTGTGTCTGCAGCATTTTGTATATTGAACTATGCCTTATAACGAAAGACTTGCTGACAGACTAAGAGTATACCTTTCTGAAATTCCCAACATCGAAGTAGAAGAGAAGAAGATGTTCAGAGGACTAGCATTTCTGGTCAATGACAAAATGTGCGTTAATGTGAGTGGCGATAATCTCATGTGCCGATTCGACCCTGAATTAGAAGATCTCATGAAAGAGAAGCCCGGCTATCAGTCGGTGAAGATGGCTGGAAGATATATGAAAGGCTATGCTTACATCAATGAAGATGGTTATCGATCGGTTGATGATTTTAAGTTTTGGGTAGATTTGGCTTTAGACTTTAATCCAAGAGCCAAATCTTCCAAGAAAACTAAATCCAAAAAGTGACGTTAAATCGTTCATGTTGAGATCGTTTACTTATAACGCAATTTTTAAAAACCAACTGTCCATTTGGTTGTTGGTTGTTCTAGCAGCGTTATTTCAGTTGCCAGTCTCAACTACTCAAGCTGATCCGATTTCGCATGAGAGAATAGAACTCGTTGAGTCAAATACTTTCATCACCAAGCGGGAAAGGGTTCATTTATTTGACTCCCGATATGAGTCAAATAAGCCAGAGACAAGTTCAATTGCGCCAGTTCAGCAGTTTCATGATCAGCTAACAATTAATGTAGAACGCTTAGCCAGGAAACAGAGGTTTTTAATTGTTGAGTTGGATCGATTAAAGCGTCTGCCTCTTACCACTCCCTATGAAGATGAAATAATCATGACTGAATTCTCAGTTTAGATTTTGTTTCATCAGAGCCAAATCGGCTCGTATTTACCTTATTTATGAGAAATTTCAAGAAGGTTCTACGACTAGTAGTGATGACCTTGTTCATGATTTTTGCAGCTTTCGGTGCTGGAATGGGCGGTGTTTTTATGCCTAAGTTTTATCGGGATGATTCATTTATTCCAAAAATTGAGCTTGTTGAGGAACGGGAAAATGAAGAATTGGAAGATGAGGATGAAAAGACTTAATCTTCTTTTAGGTAATCGAGTACTTCATTAGCAAATGCAGAGGTTTTATGAGTGTTATTATGATCTCCTGGCACAATGATCAATTGACTATTCGATAGATGATTAGCAAGTTCCTTGGGAGAGCCATTGTCAGTATCTTCATCTCCAGCAATAACCAGTATTGAGGTGTCAATTTTCTGTAATTCCTCAATTGAGGTTACGGGTTGGTGTGTTTGCAAGTGACTCAAGATCTCCAAATTGGCATTAATTGATTTGGCATAATTCACAGCTCCCTTGGTCGTTTCGTTCAAGGGAGCTATTCCTGCAAAAGCATCAGCAAACATAAGTCTTCGATTCCAGTTTGGATCGGTGAAATCTAAGCCCATGCCGCCCAATACCGCTTTTGATATTCTACGATCCTGGGTCAAGAGCTTAGCTAGCACAATGGATCCGCGCGAATAGCCTATAGCCATGTAGCTTTTTAGTTCTAAATGATCGATCAGAGCTACTAAATCTTTGATCTCTGCATCATTTGCATATTTGATTGAGTCTAAAGGTTTGTCAGAATCTCCATTTCCTCTTAAGTCAGGTATAATTACCCGATATCCTTGCT
>CAXEKM010000372.1:0-3919 GCA_963996645.1 uncultured Marinoscillum sp. | reverse complement strand
GTAAACGTAATCCATCCATTACCGGCATCATGATGTCGCTTACAACTAAGTGTGGTTTAAGCTCTTGAATCTTTTCCCATCCATCTTTACCATTGATGGCAGAGCTTACCTTGTACCCACACGAATCCAGCAAATCAATGAGGGTTTCCCGAATACCGAGATCATCCTCAACAACCAATACGTGATAGTTCATAAACGGAGCATTACGGAGATTGCGCTAAAAAATCTGGTAGTGGCGCTAACCTTTTTTGAATTTACTCAATTCTAATGTGAAGTCAAGTACCTATCGTTTATGCTTCCATCTTGACCAAAACTTATAGGTAAAATACCTATCGCACAACTGTTTCATTAAGTACCCTCGGCACATTCGAGTTATTCAAGACACTTACCATTACTAGCAACTGTTTTAAGGAGAAATGATCAAATCCGTTTATCATAAAATAGTAATCAGGAGCCATTGACGAGCTTTCGAGATTGGTATCCAATCCAAACTGATTCCCATCATAATACAAAATAGTTTCATCCATAATAGTTAATCGATAGCCTTATTTACGAAGCTATTTGTACAATTGGATTCCCTAATTAAAAAGTCTTTAGTTGAAAAGGTCTAACTTTGCGCCACAATGGCAAACATCGTAGCAATAGTAGGAAGACCCAATGTTGGTAAGTCAACTTTTTTCAACCGTTTAGTTGAAAAAAAACAAGCCATAATGGACAATGAAAGTGGGGTAACCAGAGACCGTCATTACGGGTACTCTGAGTGGAATGGTAAGTCTTTTACAGTAATCGATACTGGAGGATATGTAGAGGGGTCAGAAGACATTTTTGAAGGAGCAATCCGTGAGCAAGTGAAAGAAGCGTTAGAAGAAGCCAACGTTATTCTGTTCATGGTTGACTGTCATACTGGGTTGCATGGTTTAGACCAAGACTTTGCCAATGTGGTTCGTGAGATTAAGAAACCAGTAATTATCGTTGCCAACAAAGCTGATAACGCTGAGAAGTCCTATATGGCAAGTGAGTTTTATCAATTGGGTATCAGTGAACAAATACTTCCTATTGCCTCCATAAGTGGTGCTGGAACTGGGGATTTATTGGATGAAGTAGTAGAATACTTTGAACCAGACCTAGAGACTGATGAAGAAGAAAACGCAGTTCCTCGAATCGCAATCGTCGGAAGACCAAATGTGGGCAAATCGTCTTTCCTAAATGCTTTGTTAGGCAAAGATCGATCTATAGTTACGAACATAGCTGGAACGACTAGAGATGCTATAGACAGCCGATACAATCTTTTCGGTAAGGACTTTATACTTACTGATACAGCTGGGATTCGTAAGAAAGCCAGAGTTAAAGAAGATATTGAATTCTATTCTGTATTAAGAGCCATTCAAGCATTGCAGGATTCTGATGTTTGTGTAGTAGTCTTAGATGCCACTAATGGCATTGAAGCTCAAGACCTCAGCATTATTAATCTTGCTCACAAGTACAAAAAAGGCTGTGTGATCATGGTTAACAAGTGGGACTTGTATGAAAAAGATCATAAGTCTGCTGATGACTATAAAAAGCACATCGCTGAGAAGCTTGGGCCATTATCCTACATTCCGGTGGTATTTACCTCAGTATTGACGAAGCAACGAATTTTCAAAGTTGTAGAGCTAGCACTAGAAGTTGCAGCTAACAAACACAAGAAAATCAGTACTTCTCAGCTAAATGAGAAAATGCTGAAGGAAATTGAGAACTATCCTCCTCCAGCTGTGAGAGGTAAGCATATCAAAATCAAATACATTACTCAGCTTCCTACTAATTCGCCAACTTTCGCATTTTTCTGTAATCATCCTAAGGACATTAAAGAATCATACGAACGATTCCTGGTCAACAAGTTAAGATTGCACTTTGATTTTGAGGGAGTTCCATTAAAGGCAGTATTCAGACAAAAGTAACTGTAACCTAAATAATTACAACAATTACCAACTTTTAACTTGAAAATCATAAGGTTATTATTTATTTGATGTGAAATGAATAATTTTGAACTAATTCATGATTATTTAAAATTATTTTTATAATATCACAGCATCAATTAACAATCACATAATATTAACTAAACAACCTTATGAAATTAAGAAACCTTTACGCCGTAATGTTATTAGCTATTTTAAGTGTAGGATCTTACTCTTGTAAAGAAGAGGAAACCGAAACACTTTCATGCAATGAGAAAGCTCAAGCATACAATGATGCTGTTCAAAACTTTGTTGATTTATTTGACACTGAGGATGAAGACGCAGAATTTTCATGTGAGCAAATTGCTGATTCATGGGATCCAGTAGAAGCTGCTTACAATGATCTTTGTGATGAATCCAAAACAGACGAACTTGAAGAAGCTTATGGTGAAACATATGCATCTGTGATTTTTATACAAGCTCTTCTTGGATGTGAATAATCATCACACTCATTAAAATATTTTGGTAAGAAGGGATGCATTCAAGTATCCCTTTTTTATTTCCCTACTTTAGGCAAGAGTCTTAATCTTTTATTTTCTTTAAGCCTGTGAATACAGAAGAGGTTTTTAAAAGATTTGTTCCCCCACATGCTGTTGAATACTGTACAAAACTGATCGACTATTTCGGTTTTGAATTCAAAATCAAAAAGAGCCGACAGACCAAACTTGGTGATTACAGGTATTCTCCTCAAACTAAAAAGCATACCATCACCATCAATAATGATTTGAACCCTTATGCTTTTCTGGTTACTTACTTACATGAAGTAGCGCATCTCGTTACATTTGATGAACATGGCAGAAAAGCCGCTCCTCACGGAACTGAATGGAAAAACAACTTCAAACGCGTAGCGCAACCAGTACTCAACCAAGAAGTCTTTCCTAATTCCGTCTTCATCGCTCTACAGAATTACTTTAAAAATCCCAAAGCAGCCAGTTGTTCTGACCCAATACTATATAATATCTTGAGACAATATGATGTCCCTACAGATCAGATTCCTCTTAGTAAAATTGAGGTAGGCCAAGTATTTGACTTTCAGGGAAAACAATTTCTGAAACTAGAAAAGAAACGAACCAGGAGTGTTTGCCAGGAAGTTGAAACCAAAAAGAGATATTTAATTTCAGAGATTGCTCGAGTGAAAATAATCGAATCATAATACAATGGGATTATAAGTATTAAAATTATAATTATTTCAATACTTCGTTCAACTAGCATAAGTCTCCTGTTGTTTTAGTAAATTAGAAGCAAAAGAACCTTTATGGCCAATACCATTTCTATTTACAACTTCAAGGGAGGAGTAGGAAAGACAACTACCGCAATTAATTTGGGAATCAGTTGGGCTAAATCTTTTAAGGTTCTTCTGATAGATTTTGATCCCCAGTGCAACCTTTCAAACTCTATTGCACCTGATCACGAATCACCTACCGTATATGAATATTTAAAAAAGGTGATGCATGATCATGAGATTGATCCTCAACCTGAAGAAATCACACCATACCTTCATGTAATACCTGGCGATTTACAAATGACTCAGATTGAGAGCAACAATCAGTTTATTTCATTTGGTAGAGAAATGGTAAGTAAGCTTTTGATGCATTTTCATCGAGACTATGATTTTGTCATCATGGATTGTCCTACAAACTTTGGTGTATTGGTAAAATCAATCATAGGAGCTTCTAAAAACATCCTAATCCCAGCCATTGCAGATAATTTCTCCATGACTGGTGTCAAAACACTGATGACCTACCTGGCTGCTGTTGAAAACCATTCATTGAACATTCTTGGAGTCTATTTCAACATGTTCAATGACAAAATGAATCTTACATCAAAGAAATTCGAAGAAGCTAAAGATTTATTTGGCTCGTTAATTTTAGAAAATACAGTAAGCAGGTCTATTAAAGTAGGAGAAGCTAACGATGCAGGCGAAT
>CAXEKM010000371.1:0-3575 GCA_963996645.1 uncultured Marinoscillum sp. | reverse complement strand
TCCATTGAAATTGATATTGAGGTTAATCGACTTGATGGTGAACCATATACAGGCTCTGAAGATACTGTCTGGACAGTGAATGACTCACAGATAGCAACGATAGATCAAAATGGGGTATTAACCGGTGTTGGAGATGGAATTGTGCAAGTGACAGCCTCTGTGGCAAATGTGAGTAGTCAACCTTTGCCGATTATGGTTGGAGTGCAAGGACGAACAGGTTCTTTTGTAAGCGTAGGGAGCTATAAAGCTACTGGTATTGCTTCTTTGCAATTCAATGGAAATGATGAACTTATCCTGTATTTCAGTGATGACTTTGAAACGAGTTTCGCGCTTGGGACTTTCGTTTATTTAGCAAATTCCACAGACGGAACAGCAGTCAGAGCACAAGGAGTGGAAATTGCGGAAATCAAAGACAATGGAGCCAAAGAGTTTAATGTTTCAGAGATTGACTCCTCCATTCAGCTAGATGACTACCGATATGTCATCATTTTGTGTAAACCTGCAAGTATCACCTTTGGCTACGCTGACTTTAACTAACTCAACCATGAAAAGACTTATATTAATTACGTTCATAGTTATTTCCACTGTTAGTCAGTCTTATGCAGGAGGTGCGTGGGTTTATGGCAAGAATGAAGGATACTTCAAGATAGCAGAGAACATGATCCGATCTCCATACTTTTTTGATGGAGATGGTAATGTGGTGGACATACCAACGATCAGTTTATATACCACAAGTCTATATGCAGAATATGGGTTGGGTAAGAATTTCAATGTGATAGCCTATGCGCCATTTTTTGTAAGGTCTACGCTGAATAAAGTGGTATTCAATCAAAGTGGAGACTCTATTGAAGGAGAAGAGTTGAATGCGTTTGGTGATTCACAATTAGCTTTCAAATATGGTTGGAACCAGGATAAGCCAATAGTGTTCGCGGTTTCGCTGGTGTTGGGACTGCCTTTAGGGTCGTCAGAAGTGTCATCCGAAAAGATCTTACAGACAGGCGATGGAGAGTTCAATCAAATGATTCGGTTCGATGCGAGTCATTCATTCTATCCAGCTCCGTTTTATGTTTCGGCTTATACAGCTTTTAATAACCGAACAAAGGACTTTTCAGATGATTTCAGATTAGGAGGAGAGTTTGGCTATGCAGGATCTAAGTTAATTGCTATTCTAAAGGTCCAATCTGTGCAGTCACTTTATAATGGAGTTCCTAATGGACAGTCCAATTCTGAAGGTTCCATGTTTGGTAACAATATTGAATATGTATCCATTACTCCAGAATTGAACTATTTGATGTCTGATACATTTGGAATTAGTGCATCCGCAGGATTTGCTCTGGCAGCTAAAAACCAATTAGCTTCTCCAAATTTTAGCTTTGGGTTGTTTTATCAACTTTAGAATGCGATGCTCAATCCAAAATAGGGTGAGATGTATTTCTCAGATTGGTATCCTCCATCTGCTGTAGGTGTGAAGGCCCAATAGTAGTCTACTCCAGCTGCCAGGAACTTGTTCAAATGGTAGATAAACCGAACTTTGGCGAGCGAACGCTCATCAAAAGTGAAAGCGTCTTGCAACGTGCTGAGATTGCCTTTGATATAGCTGGCATGCATAGATACTTTGTCCCCAAGTCGATCAATGTCTGCATTCACTCTGACGGTGGCAGGAGCATCTTCACCAATGTCGTCTGGGAGTAAGAGGCTTCCCCCCAATTGGACTTTTTGCAATATTTGACCTGTCAAACTACCGTATATTCCACTCATTGATACAGCCTCGCCAAGGGCAAATAACCTTGCATCTTTGTTGATCTCATAAGTAGCATCAAAGAATTGTGGAAGAAAATGCTCCGTGTAACTCAAGCGCTCTATTCTCAAGTCTGTGCTCATGATATCCGCTATGAAATTGAAGCGGAAGTTTAGTCCCACACTTTGCCCAGAACCATCAGAATATCCGTCTTCTAAAGGTGTATCTGATACATCACTTACCATTGCATATTGTTGGAAAGCCAATTTCAAGCTATCTGAAGCTTTCAGTTTGGAGTATGTTCCAAACAAGTCGATTTGAATGAATGGTATTCGAACTACGGTGATTCCCATATCGATGCCAAAACCACTAACACCACCTTCTGTGAACTGATAAGCTGAAGTTTCACCTTCTGTAATGGATAGGTTGGTTTGGTCTTTGTCTCTGACGATGGTGCTTCCTATCTCCAGGGTGTTCACCACAGGAATACTTAGCATTCCAAGTGGTCTAACATATGGTCTTACCGCAAACAGGTTGAATGATTTTGGATTGAAATCACTATACATGCTTTCAATACCCACCAAATACCTCCAGTTGAGATCAGTATGCAAACCGACTTTTCGTTTTTCAAAACTAGTTGTATTGGTATAGTTGTTAATTAGCCCACCATAGCCAATCATGGTGTTATTTAATTGTCCAACTTTTACATATACATGATCCTTCTTTTGGACGCCATATCTGATATAAGTGATCAAACGTGCAACTCCGACACCGTCTTCAAAGATCTCCGTTCGTATTTTCTTGGTTTCCAATCCATAGAGTATAGGAATGTTCAACCCAACGCCAACTTTCCCAATTGAGAAATCAGGATTTAAAGTAAGTCCAACAAAGTTCTGATCACCAATGCGGGTGTAGTTAAACCCACCATTAAAAGTACCCCCTGAAGACTTGCCAGATCCAAAGCCTCCTCTGAAATCATGGATTGGTTTACCTTCCAGACGATTCTTTTCCATATCCTTTTTGTCTAAATCCTCCAGATCAAAACCTTCTTGTGGTTGATCCTTTTCAGGGTCTTCATCAGGATTGGGTTTTGGTTCAGGAATGGTATCTGGTGGAATTACTTTTTCCTGAGTAGGAGGAAGAGAGTCAACTTGGATGGTTGATTCATTCGGTTCATTGACTACTGAACTATCTCGAACAATCGTTGAACTTATAGTACTGTCTGTATTTATAGTTATACTATCAGCCTGGATGGAGTCCAAGGCAATCGAATTGCTTACAGCAGTTTTAGTTGTATCAGGTAGAAGCCCCTTCTTGCGAAGCTTTTCTAGTTCTTTTTGGCGCTTAAGCTCCGCTTTAGCTTTTTGCTTCGCTTCTTTTTCTTTAGCCTTAGAGTCTTCCCAGAGATATGAATAGTCTGAGAAGTCATCATTTGACTCTTGAGCATATGATGCTGTGAGTCCTACAATTAAGAATAGGAATAGAAGGGGTAGTCTATACTGATACATTGTCTAAAACTTAGCTGGGTTTAATTAATTGTAAAAATAGTACAATTAATTATTCTTAAACCACTGAAATCAGGTAGTAGTTCTTTTTACCCTTCTGAGCTAGCAAATACTTGCCTTGAAGAAGTTCTACTTGAACTGCGTCGTTAGGATCACCAACCTTAATTTTATTGATGCTAACACCACCACCTTTGATCATTTTACGAGCTTCACCTTTTGAAGGAAAAATTGTGCCTCCAGTTAGTTCACTCAACAGATCTGTAACGTTAGCTACTTCCGCTAATTGTGCTTTAGTGATTTCAGATTGCGGTACACCTTCAAAAACCTGAAGT
>CAXEKM010000370.1:0-5321 GCA_963996645.1 uncultured Marinoscillum sp. | reverse complement strand
ATCATGAAGAGGCCAGTGCAGAGATTGCTCTGGAATATATGTCATCCATTGGCATTCCTGATGAAGATGCTGCCAGAGTGATCGGATGTATAATGGCGACCAAAATGCCTCAAAATCCAAGAAACATCCTGGAAGAAATCTTATGTGATGCAGATTTGGTTCATTTAGCAAAGGAGAATTATTGCGAGAAGTCTGAGTTGTTACAAGAAGAACTCCAGGAGCTCCGTGGCAAGGAGATTTCAGACGTAGATTGGTATCAGGGCAATATTCACTTCATCAACGAGCATAGCTTTTTTACAGATTACGCAAAAAATCGATTCAAAGAAGCTGTTGCTGCAAACTTGCAAAAAGTAAACGAAAGGCTGTCTAAGATGTCGGAACCAAAAAAGGATATGCAATCTCTTGAAAAAGAGGTTGAGAAACTGAAAAAGAAACTGGACAAAGCAAAAGAGAAGGACAAATCTCCTTCACGAGGTATTGAAACCATGTTTCGCTTAACTTCTAAAAACCACCTGGATCTGAGTAGTATGGCGGACACGAAGGCCAACATTATGATCTCGGTGAATTCCATCATTCTATCGGTGGTTGTTTCTCTGCTATTCAGAAAACTGGAAGAATATCCGCATTATACCATTCCTGCGATTTTACTAACCATCGTTTGTTTAACAACCATTGTGTTTGCCATACTGGCTACTTTACCCAACGTATCGAAAGGGACCTTTACAGAAGATGATATTTTGAACAAGAAAACTAATCTTTTGTTCTTTGGCAACTTCCATAAAATGGATTTGGACAAGTATCAATGGGGGATGAAGGAGATGATGAAAGATGCTGATTACCTGTACACCAGTTTGATCAAAGACATCTATTATCTAGGTGTTGTTTTAGGTAAAAAATACAAGTTGTTACGGGTTTCTTACTCCGTTTTCATGTTTGGATTCGTGATTTCCATTCTGGCATTCGTAATTGCTGAGGTATTTTTCAAGCTTCCAGCTCCATATTAAAAAACTTGAACTACTTCAATCTCTTCATCGAGACCTTTCATTTTTACATGACCTATTGCTTTGAAGTCTTGAACCTCTTCTTTGATAAGATCAAAGAATACTCTGGAGACAAGCACTCTGGTATTCAAGTCTTTATTTAGCTGCTCGATTCTGGAAGCAATAATTACTGGCGTTCCAGATACGGATAATTGCTTTCTGGATTCTGTGCCAATGTTACCAATAAACACTTCACCGCAATGTAGACCGAGACCAATATCGATTGATTCATATTGAGGATAATCCTTTTTAAACTCTTCTAGAAATGCTAAGATGTTTTTGACTGCCATCCATGCACAGAAATAATGAGTCCGATCGGTCACAGGAGCACCGAAAGTGGCCATGATTCCATCACCCATGATTTGATTGACAGTTCCTTTTGAATTATTGATGATCTCAATAACAGGTGCGAAGAAGGCATTTTGAAACTTATTTACTTCATCAGGAGATAGATGTTGTACTCGTTGTGTAAAATCACGAATATCCAGGAACATCACGGTTACTTCCATCTTGGCAGTATAATCGCTTTCTTGTTTTAGCACACCTACCATTTCTTTCGATATCTGCTGATTAAACAGGCCTTCTATGTTCTCTTTTTCTTGAATCTGATCATAGGTGCTACGCATTCTCTTTTTCAACTCGTGCGCTACAAAACCTGCACAGATTCCTGCCATCAAAAACATGAAGGAACGTATCTGATAGACGACCAAAGGCAAATGGAACTGTATCGGATAGGCATCAGTGACCCACAAGGTGTACCAACTTATGAAAATAGACACCAAAATTCCCATCAACACACTGATCCAGAAATCCAGATGAAGTGAAGAAACGATGATTAAAACGAAATAGATAAATGTAATTGGTGAATCTAAAAAGATAGACGTCTTTTCCATAGAAGATTCCATGACCAACCAAATAGAAGGTAATGCAACTTCCATTAAGACGGTATAGTAGAAATACCACCGAGAGAGTTTTAGTCCTTTTTTTTCAATCCAAATGACATATTTCTTACCCAGGAAAAACAACCCCATCATCACGAAGGCAAAAAACATGATTAAAGGGTAGGAAGCAGGATTTGTGAACGTATCTCTTAGGATATCCAGATGTTCTACCTGAAATATGACAGCAACAACTGAAGCCACAATCAAAAAAGCGATAAAAACATCTAATCGACGTTTTTCGGTCTTGATCAGCTCAGAATTAAAAAATCTCTCACGCACAGATAGATCTGCAGCTCGCTTACTTATCATTCAGTTTGGTTGGTCACAAATTCCATCGTTGATGATGAAATCTTATAGTCGTACGATCTAAATAAAACAATTGTTTTCATTCAGACGAATGAAACATCAAAATGTGAGATAGATTCAAAAAGTTCCTAAAGATTACCATCATAAAGCACGGTTTTCATAATTTATCAAAAAAATCTTTAAGTCCCTGTAAGGATTCATTACCATCATGGTACTAGTTGGCCAAATGTTCGATAAATGACAGAAACGAAACAGCAGGAAATACTTCATGACTGGTTAACTCGCCACAAAGGACTTTTCTTCAAAGTAGTACGTGCCTATGCTCATACAGAAGAAGATCGCGATGATCTCTTCCAGGAGATTACGCTTCAGGTCTGGCGGTCCATTCCCAACTTCAGAGGTGAGTCTGCTGAGACAACCTGGATTTATCGAATTGCTTTCAATACCGCAATAAGATGGCACAGTAAAGAGCGTAAACATCAGGAAGGTAGACAATCCATGGAGTCTGCACCTGTGCTTGAAGTTCAATCAAACCATCAGGATGAGCGCCTTTCGTGGCTCTATGAGCAGATTGGTAGACTCTCCGAAGTGGAGAAATCACTGTGTCTGTTGTTGTTGGACGGTTTCAGCTATAAGGAAATGTCCAACATTGTTGGGATATCCGAAAGCAACGTTGCGGTGAAGATTCACCGAATCAAAAAGTACTTGCAAGAACAATCAGAAAAAATGACTGCTAACAATGGAATTTGAAGACATGCAAAAAATATGGAATGCTGATAGTCAGCAATATGCGTATGCGATCAATGAAGACGCAATGCAAAAGAAAGTACTAAATAAGAAGATAGGTGCCAGTAGAAAGATCAATCGAATGGAATTGTTCTTGATAGGAGTTAACCTGTTGGTTGGTTCCTTCATACTGGGCAAAAACCTTATCCTTGATTTGCACAATGTATACTTGTACGGATTGTCAATTGTCTTGTATGGATCTGTGGTGTATATGTTCCTGCAAAGACAAAAACGAATCAAAGGGGAAAATGAATTTGATCGTTCCATGCTCGGTGATATCAACCATGCCATCAGCAATGCGACGTATCAGGAGCGATTATCCATTTTTGCCTTTATCTACGGTATTCCCGTTTTTGTGCTGGTATGGTTCTCAGTATATGAAAGTGATAAATCAGCCGCCTTTTTGATTGGCGTTGCAATCTTCTTCATTCTCACATTGGCGTTATCTGTTGTAGAACACAGAATGATTCATAGAAGACATAAGAGAAGACTAGTTCAGCTGAAAGAGATGTTACTCAACGGTGAAAAATAGAACATGTAGTTATATTAGGGTTAAATTTCATTAATATGAAGCTTAACCCTAAAAACTGGAATTCGATTGTAATTAATAACCTGTTACAATTCATTTTCGTCTTCAGCAGCGTGTATTTCGCATTTTGGTTGACAGATAGGCGGGAGCAAAAAGAATTAGAACAAGTTGAAAAAAAGGCTGTTGAGGTAATGGTAAATGAGCTCCAGAACAACCTAAAAGCATTAGAAAGTTCACAACCATATCATGATACTTTATTTAACAAACTATTTAAAGTATATGACAGTGTAATTGCTAATCCAGCTAGTTTAAAAGGAGTCACTTTACAGGCCATATTTTCTGGTCAATTATCCCGATCATATAACACCCTTGGCTTACCATATTTGAGCAATGTGTCCTGGGATTCCTTCAACAGAACGCAAGCATTTATGGTAATGGACTATGACATTGTTAATGCTGTCAATCAACATTTTAGAGGCCAGCAACTTGGTGTAGTGACCACAGCGAATAGATTATCTGATTTCTTTCTTTCTGAGGCCATGTTTTCAACTGAGAATCAAGCAACACATTTGTTACAACTAATTTATCTGTTTCGTGAGATTAATGGACAGGAGAATTCCTTGATTACAAGTACAGTCGAAGCTATCAAGCTCCTCGAAGAAAGTTATGATTTGGAATTGTCTATGACACAGAAAGCTGATACTCTCTAGGGGTCATTCCCACTTCTTGCTTAAAGCTTTTGGTGAAGTGTGATACATTCTCGAATCCACTTGCATAGCAGACTTCAGTTATGCTGGTTTTCAAGGACTTAAGGTCCTCTTGAGCCAATTGAATGCGTGATTTCAAAATGTATTGAGCAGGAGTAATACCCATGGTTTCTTTAAACTTCTTAAAAAAAGAGGCTCGACTCATGCATGCCTGATCAGCCAGCTTATTCATATCAATTTTACCACGAAGATTCACTTTGATATACTGTACGGCATTGGCCAATGCATTACTCGCAGATAGCATGTTGTAAGACTCTTCGAACAAGACTCTTGCTTGAGTCTGCATCAATCGAATGAGCATTTCTCGAAGTGTTAGCTCCACCATCAAGTCCTTTACTTTTCCCTGTTCACTCTTGGTGATCTTCACAATTCGGTTGACCGTATCCGCTAATTCCATGTTGTTCGTCAAGTGAAAAATGGAGGGATCGATGTTCCAGTCACCCCAGGTTTGAGCCTTTGGGTGTAAATCATTCAGATTATCGATCGTTTTTTTGATGACATCATCTGAAATGGTCAATGCAATACACTGCGTTGGGCTTTGCTTTTTGGCATCAGGAAAATCAATGTTCATTAACTCACCAGGAGGAAGTATAACAGACTCACCGGGTAGGTAGTCGAAAGCTTGACGCTTAGGTAGCTTCATCACTTTTTTGCCTGAAAGCATGCTGGTTAGCACGAAGTGATTGAAGACCAAATTAACATTTTCCGCACTCTGATGTGTCTCAAACAAGTTGAGTTCGCACATGTCAAATGAGTAAGCCGTTCGATTTTCAACTAGTGTGAAAAGCGATCGCTCATCCTTCGGGGCAAATGTATCAATCAGGTACTTCTTCATGTCAAGATTGTATAATTGACTTCTAAAAAGCCAACATTTTACCAATATGCAAAAACTTTCGCATATATAAGGTGTGAGATTGAGGAATTTTCAAAGATTAGACGCTCAGCAAATCGT
>CAXEKM010000369.1:0-6182 GCA_963996645.1 uncultured Marinoscillum sp. | reverse complement strand
TGATTTTACTCAAGATTTCTTTGAGAAGGAGTCTAATCTGACGGTATCTGGTCAGTTAGAGGGTGAGTTGGCAGCGATGGCATTGTCTGAAATTTATACTTTCGGACCTACGTTCAGAGCAGAAAACTCCAATACCACAAGACACCTTGCGGAGTTTTGGATGATAGAGCCAGAAATGGCATTCTATGATTTGCAAGACAACATGGATCTTGCGCAGGAGATGCTGAAATACTTGGTGAAGTATGCATTGGATAACTGTGCTGATGATTTAGCCTTCCTTGAGAAAAGAATCATTGAAGAAGAAAAGAACAAGCCACAAGCAGAACGTTCTGAAATGACTTTGACAGAGCGATTGAAGTTTGTTTTGGACAATGACTTTGAGCGTGTGAGCTATACTGAGGCAATTGAAATTCTGAAAAACTCTAAGCCGAATAAGAAGAAGAAATTCTCTTATTTAATTGAGGAGTGGGGAGCTGATTTGCAATCAGAGCACGAACGTTATTTAGTAGAGAAGCATTTTAACAAACCAGTAATCCTTTATAACTATCCGAAAGACATCAAAGCATTTTACATGCGTCAAAATGAAGATGGTAAGACAGTAGGAGCCATGGATATTCTATTCCCGGGTATTGGGGAAATAGTTGGTGGGTCTCAACGTGAGGAGCGTTTGGATCTATTGACTACCAGAATGAAAGAGATGGATATTCCTGCAGATGAGATGTCTTGGTACCTGGATACGAGAAGATACGGTGCAGTTCCACACAGTGGCTTTGGACTTGGGTTTGAGCGTATGATTCTATTCGTAACAGGAATGGGTAACATCAGAGACGTAATCCCATTCCCGAGAACTCCTGGTAACTGCGAGTTTTAAAATAATTTTTTTAATACTTCATCCCGATAGCTTGAACCTATCGGGATTTTTTTTGCCCCAATGGTAAGGTCATGATTGGAGTGACTGGAGACTTTGTGCTGATTGATGATGAATGATTTGTGTACTCTGAGAAATTCATTAGCGGGTAATTCCTCCGTCAGTTTTTTCAGAGATTCAAGTGTGATGATTTTTTTCTCGGCTGTGTGAATGGTCACATATTCCTTCAATCCTTCGATGTACAAAATGTCTTTGGTGAAGATGCGATGGGTTTGTCCATCCGCTTTTACGATCAGAGATGAATCGGAGACTGGTGGTTGTGCAGGAGCTGCACTTGTAGTTGGTTTTTGAACAATTTTGCTCACCGCTTTAAAGAATCGCTCAAAAGAGATCGGTTTCATTAAGTAATCGTCTACATCCAGTTCATAGCTTTCCAGTGCATATTCAGAATAAGCAGTGGTGAGAATGATGTGTGGCTTATTGTTCAATGTGCGAGCAAACTCAAGACCTGTTAATCCTGGCATCTGAATGTCCAAAAATATCAAGTCGATTTGCAGGTTTGGAAACTGAGTCATTGCTTCAATTGGGCTCTTAAATTCTCCAACCAACTCAAGAAATGGAACTTTCTTAACATACTCGGCAATCAGCATTCTTGCCGGTTGCTCATCATCTATGATTACACACTTAAGCATTGGTATCGATTTCTACGTTTACAATGAATACTCCGCCCTGTATCGTTTTAGTCAATTTAGACTTTTCTGGGTATACCAAATTTAATCGTTGCTGAACATTTTGCATACCGATTCCAGGTGTATGATCCTTCGTTTGAGTGCTTTCTGAAAAGGTGTTTCTTACTTCTAATCGAATGACAGTTCCTTCAGTAGACAACTTGATGTCAATAGATCCATCATCAGAATCTTCAATATTGCTATGTTTAAAAGCATTTTCAATAAAGGGGATTAGTAGCATCGGTTCTAGCACCAATCGATCATTGATACCTTCATGATCAAATGTTACTCCTTTTTCATTGCCCAACTTAAGCGTTTGGAAGTCAATGTAATTTTTGATGTAAGCCACTTCTTTATTCAGACTTACACTATTAGAGCTATCATATACTACATGTCGTAGCATTTCCGACAGCTTCATAATCATTTCTGGTGTGTGATCTGATTTCCTGAATGCCAGGGAATAGATATTGTTCAGCGCATTGAATAGAAAGTGTGGGTTGATTTGGGACTTTAAGAAACGCATCTCTGAAATCAAATTTTCATTCATCAGTGAAACCTCTTTTTCTTTTCGCTGCCTGTTTTCATTGGCGAACCATAACAATGAAGAGAAAAACAACATTGGAATCGTTTGTGCTGCAGTTTGTGGTAGCATTCGAGTCCACATGTTTTTGGGAGGCTCCATTCGAGGCATGTCTTTGAACGCCTCTTTGAATTCTTCCCTTCTTGGGAAATTCATGAATTCAGGGCGTGGCATCCACTCTCGAGTCAATTCAAAAATGAGGTATACTCCGATGAGAATAGCACCTATTGAAAGCACATAATAAAATGTACTGCCCTTTGCGAATAGTCTCGGGAGTAGCAAGTAATAATTGGAGTAGAATACTACAATGGATATCACTGCCATTCTGGACGCGTGAATAAGGGAGTCTTGTAAGGAAAAGATATCCCATTGCCAAAAGGTGATAATGGCCAGGAATGCGAGCCAAACCAGGGCGTGAATAAGAATTTCTCGGACTTTCATTTACAATCAGGTACTTAACTACAACAAGTCTAGCTCATATCATCAGGAAGCGATAACTATTTCAACCAATCATCATCATCCTTCAATAAACAGGCGGTTTTCATCAACAATTTACCCAAATGTGTCAATTCTCATCGTTGGTTGAATTCTAATCATCGTTGGTTGAATTGATTTTCTGCTTTTTCCTTCCCTCCATACTTTCGAGCCAGAAATTAAAAGGAATAATGGAATTCTTAACATCTGAAGAGCACCACGTAATCGATCAAATCTATGAAGAGTCATTGTCATGGGTGTTCGATTTGTCATCCAAGGGTGACGTGGGGATTGCAAGTAAGTTAAGAGATCAAAAACTGTTAGAGCTATTGGGTCCAAAGCGATTCCGAGAGTTCAAAGCTGAGGTAAAAAAGTAGTTGAGTTTGGTTTAACATCTCAGTTTTAGGTAGGTCCCGGCGCACGTGCGTCGGGATTATTTATAAAAATCATGAAGTATAGCTATTTATATCTTATTGCTGCCCTTATAATGTCCTGTTCCGAGTCATCGATTTTAGGTGATGAGTTTATAGGAGATGATGGACTGGATGTGTCATACATTGATACAATCAGTCTTCAAGTCAATACTTTTCAGTATGACTCTTTATTGACGAGTTCTTCAGAGAGAATTCTGCTTGGATATCAGACAGATGAGTTTTTTAGCAAAGTACAATCTGAGGGATATTTTTCATTATCCTTACCTAGTTCTCTTTATGAGATAGATGAAACAGATGTATTCGATTCATTAACCATTCTAATTCCTCAGGATGGCTATGTCCTCAATATTGAAGGCTACACAGAGGTAGGTTTAGAAGTAAACAGACTATCTGCTGAGTTAGAGACTGATAGCTACTATAATTTCTCGTCACCAGTAGCCAGTACATCCTCAAAAACCAATTTGGTTAGTCAAAATGTAAAGTTCTATGTGGATCGTGATGTTGACTTAGAAGTAAGATTGGATGATAGCTTTGGTTATGAATTATACAGCCAATTCCAACAAGAAAGTGACAAAATTGAAACGGTTTCAGAGTTTAGGCAATACTTGAAAGGTTTTCAGATAAGCATGTCTACTGACCAGACTCAGGCATTAGGCATCATTGCAGACAGCATTCGTTTCCGTATTTATTACACCAATAATTCCACCACATCCAATGCGCAAAATACTCTGGATATGTACAGCTATGGAGCGCCATATTATACACGATATCTCTATGAAGTGCCAGAAGAGTTGTCCTCAATAACTGAACTGGGTGATTTAGTCTCTTCTAATTCCACCGGACATGCCTCTCTGATTTATGGGGGTTTAGGATATGCACCACGTATTTCTATGCCAACGCTGGAGGAACTCTTTTTGGCAGGCAAAGACTATGTGATCTCTGGAGCTTTATTGAAAATATATCCGACTGAAAGCTCTGATGATCTTCCTGAGACTATTTATGCGCACTATGTTGACGAGGAGTTTAGTGTATTGTCCACTACAGCTATGAGTCTTGATTTGGTGCTGGACGATGATCATGGACGAGATACATACTATGCCATGGATGTGAGTGATTTAGTGTCTGCGATGCATGAAGATTTAACCGCCCGAGAATACTCTATTGTATTGACTTTGGGTGAAGAATATAACAATTCATTTTCCAGTCTTTGGCTCGGTGATGAGGTTTATAACAGTGAATTAATTCTATATACAATTACTAATGAATAATATGAAAATACGTTTGATGTTCATTTTTCAACTGATGGTTTTGGCCATAGCCAGTTGTGACGAAACGGAAGAAACGGAGTATGGAAACTGGGTGAAATATTCTGACTATGAAGGAGTAACCAGATCCAGTGCGGTGTCTTTTACGATTGGAGAATATGCCTATGTAGGTTTAGGTACGGATGGCGATGACTACCTGCTTGACCTGTGGAGATATGATGCCGCAAAGAACTTCTGGCAGCAAATGGCCGATTTCCCGGGGCCGGGTAGAGTGAGTGCTGTTTCATTTGCGGCCAATGGAAAAGGGTATGTTACTACTGGTTTCAATGATGATTTGGATACAGAAGAATTGAATGACCTATGGGAATATGATCCTTCGAGCAATACATGGACTCAAAAGACTTCATTCCCAGGTACTGCACGTTATGACGCTGTAGCTTTTACATTGAATGATCATGGTTTTGTTGGTACGGGATACGATGGTAATTACTTAAAGGATTTTTATCGTTATGATCCAACTACCGATACCTGGACACAGACAGTGAGTCTTTATGGGTCTAAGCGTGAAGCTGCTGTTTCCTTTGTTATAGACAATAAGGCATACATCATTTCAGGAAGAAATAATGGCGTGTATTTGTATGACTTCTGGGCTTTTGATGCAGAATCTGAATCTTGGATTGAGTTATCACTAAACGATGAAGATGATACCTATGATGAGTTTGTACTAGCGTTAAGCAGGTATGATGCATGTTCATTTGTTTTGGATGGTACTGCCTATGTAGGTCTTGGTATTTCTTCAACTTACTTGACCACATTTTATACCTACGATCCATTAACAAATGAGTGGGATGATGAGGTTACGACTTTTGAAGGATCTGGAAGGTCTGATGCAGCAACGTTCGTGATTAACAATGTTCCATATGTCGTGACAGGAAGAAATAGTAGTCAGCGATTTGATGATATCTGGGCTTATTATCCTGATGAAGAATACAACGAGTATGACTAAGATATTTGCTGGAGCCTGTGCATTCTTCATACTATTACATGTTCAGGTTTCTGGGCAATCAACCACAGGCTCCGCTTATAACGCTTTTGGATTTGGATCATTGAATAACTCAGGTCTCACAGAATTTTCACAGTTGGGTTATACTGGAATAGGAGCCCGGCTTGCAAGTAGTGTGAATCTTGAAAATCCAGCAGCATTGACTTCAATAGTAGGTCCCAATCATTCATTTGACATAGGGTTGAATATTACGCAATTAAATCAATTCAATTCTTCGTCATCATTTTCTACGGCTATTGGTGGTCTGTCATCTATGAACTTTTGGGTGAAGTCAGGTAAGAAAACAGCCTTTTCTTTTGGCTTGTCACAATACAGTGATGCCCGATATGATGTGACAGACCTAAGTACTTCTTCTGCTTTAGTTGGAGCATATGAAGTCCGATATCAGGGCAGTGGAGGATTGTCTCAATTGTATGGAGCGGTAGGATATGATGTCTTTCCTAGATTGAGTCTTGGTTTTCGAGGAGGATTGATTTTTGGTAGTTTGACTAAGACCCAAACCATGTCTGGAAATTCTCTGGTGGATGGTACCAGTATAATTCAAGAAATGAATGTGGCGAGAGCGGTTTATGATGTTGGACTTCAGTATAATGTGCCACTGGGTAAATCAAAGAGCTTAACTCTTGGGGTTACCTATCAACCTTCCTTTTCTGTTAGTTATGATATCGACCAGAGTATCCTAAGGTCAGGGTATGACACGTTGACGAGTGAGTCTGATGGTAGAAAGGTTATTCCTGAAAAACTAGGCGCAGGCTTTCAATTGGCATTGA
>CAXEKM010000368.1:0-13038 GCA_963996645.1 uncultured Marinoscillum sp. | reverse complement strand
CTTTAATCAATCTAGAGAGTGTAGATCAGTCCAAAGTTAAGAAACCATCGACTGGACTTGGAATGAAAATAGCTGTAGCTGGATTCTGTTTTGGAAACAGTATGCTTATCAGTCTTCCTGAGTATTTGGATGCCGGATTTCAGGTTGAAGAAACATTCAAAGCTTTGTTTGGATGGTTAAATCTGGCTCTGGCTTTACCTGTATTTTTCTATTCGTCTCAAGATTATTTCAAAAGTGCCTGGGCAGGCATTACGCATAAGTACCTCAATATTGATGTGCCAATTTCTTTGGGAATTCTGACACTTTTTGGTAGAAGTGCCTATGAGATATTGATGTCAGCCGGTCCGGGATATGTGGATTCACTCAATGGATTGGTGTTCTTCTTGTTAATAGGAAAGTGGTATCAGAATAAGTCCTATCAGGCACTTTCATTCGAACGAGATTATAAATCCTATTTCCCTGTTTCGGTTCTTAAAGTAAAGGAAGAACAGGAGTCCTACGTCATGTTGCAAGACTTGAGACCAGGAGATGAAATAGTGATCCACAACCTTGAATTAATTCCAGCAGATGCAATCATCACAGAGGGAGAGGCTAATATTGACTACAGTTTTGTGACAGGTGAAGCCGAACCTATTTACAAAAGAGCAGGGGAGAAGGTATTTGCTGGTGGACGTCAGGTTGGAGGCCAACTACATTTGATGTTGGAGAAGGCTGTAGATAATAGCGAACTGTCTCAAATATGGAATGACGGAAATCAACAGAATGACCGTAAGTATGAGAATTTAATAGATAAGGTAAGTCAATACTTTACCGTAATCATTCTTGTATTGGCCATTGGAACTGGCGTCTACTGGTACTTCGCTAACCCAGCGATCATGTGGGATGTGGTTGCAGCCGTTTTAATCGTTGCATGTCCATGTGCTTTAGCATTGGCATTACCTTTTGGTTTGGGGCACGGCATGCGGATTTTAGGAAGACAAGGCATTTATTTGAAAAATGCTGCTGTCATTGAGCGAATTGCTGAGATCAAAGAATTGGTTTTTGATAAAACAGGTACACTAACGAGAAACAGCTCTGATGGAATCAAATTTGTTGGGTCCTCTTTGAGCATTGAACTCAAAAAGATGATTAAGACAGCTTGTGCAAACTCAGCACATCCTTTGAGTAAGTTACTAGCAAGACAATTTGACGAAAGTATTCAGAAACTGCCGATTGATTCGTTTCATGAAGAAATAGGAAAGGGTCTGGTTGCATCTATCAATGGAAAAGAAGTGAAGCTTGGCTCAGCGAGCTTTATTGGAGTAGAGGAGGAACATTCTTCTCTTTCTACTAAAGTCTATCTATCAATCGGTGACAAATATGCTGGTTATTTCAAGATCAACTCTGGTTATCGTCCTGGAGTTTTTAAAAGTTTAAAAGCACTCAGAAATAGATTTAACCTACACCTGCTGTCTGGTGATAATACCAGTGAAAAGACAAACCTCGAGCCATATTTTGATCAACTTCATTTCCAACAAAAGCCAGTTGATAAGTTCAATTATGTAAATGATTTGTCAACCAATTCATTAATGATTGGAGATGGCTTAAACGATGCAGGAGCGTTAAAAAGCGCCTCTGTAGGCTTTGCCGTATGTGAAGACGTGCATCAGTTTAGTCCTGCGTGTGATGCGTTGATTGATGCTGAGTCTATTGTGAAGCTTGATCCTGTGTTGCAATTTTCCAGGCTAGTCATGAGAGTGGTTATTGCGGCATTCATTATTTCCTTTGGGTACAACGTGGTAGGATTGTCGTTTGCTATTACTGGTAATCTTACTCCTGTCGTTTCAGCTATTTTAATGCCGCTTTCTTCTGTTTCCGTTGTAGGCTTTATTACACTAGCGGTAAGTCTGTTTGGTAGGCTGAAGTTTAAGAAAGATTAGCGGTTCAAAATTCCTTCAGAAATCATATTTACTTTAGCTGCCTATGAAACTGTTAGTCGTAGAAGACCATGAGCAGCTGAGTACCAATATCCGTACTTACCTCAACCAGGAAGGATATGTTTGTGAAGTAGCAGCCAATTATCAACAGGCGGTGGAGAAGCTTTATGCCTATCAATATGATTTGGTAGCATTGGATTTGATGCTACCCGACGGAAATGGGTTGGATTTGTTAAAGGCGATCAAAGAAAACTGGCCACACCTGTGCGTTTTGATTATTTCAGCTAAGAATGCTTTGGATGATAAGATACAGGGTTTGAATCTTGGGGCAGATGATTACTTGCCCAAACCATTCCATTTGGCTGAGCTCAACGCTCGCTTGAAGGCAATCTTCAGACGTAAAAATCAACAAGGTGATAGCAGCGTTCGGTTTGAGGAAATAGCTTTGAATACCGATAATTTTGAAGTGAAGATTAATGAAACGCTGCTTGATTTGACGAGAAAAGAGTTTGAGATGCTTCAATACCTGCTTCTGAATCAGAATCGTGTTTTGACGAAGCAGTCTATCGCTGAACATCTATGGGGAGACTACATGGATACGGCTGATTCCTTTGATTTCGTTTATCAGCACATCAAAAATCTTCGAAAGAAGATAACCCAGGCCGGTGGTAACGACTATATCCATACAGTTTATGGAGTAGGTTACAAATTCAAGAAGTCAGCATGAAACTGATTGTTAAAATCACTTTTTTCTTCATGCTCATTGCCTCACTGGTATTTGTGGTGGGAGCGATGTTCTCCTACAATGCTATGAGCAGAGAGATTGCTTTGGAAGAGCGCTATTTCCTCGAAGAGAGACTTCAGTCAGCAATTCGGTATTTGGAAAGAAGAATGCCAACTGAAGAGATTCGGAGAGAAAAGCTGATCATAACACCGCTAGATAGTACCGCTCAGGAAACGGAACCGATGTTTTCTGATACGCTGGTTACACACGTTACACTTCAGCGCATTGAGCCTCACTCCAAGCTTGATGTGGTTAAAAAAATCAATGATAAAGCATACTACAAGATCACTTTGTATGATTTAGTAGTGGAGGAGGATGATATCAAAGATGCCGTCCAGGAGTCTATGATCAAGACTTATTTGCTCCTATTTGTGGTGACACTTGTTCTAAGTCTAATAGCCTCATTTTATGTATTCGGTCCATTTCAAAATACTTTGGACATCATCAGGAAATTTTCGGTGAAACACGAGTTTGAAGAGCATTTTCCTAATACCTCTACTTCAGAATTCAAGAAATTAAATCAGTTTATTATGGATATGATGCGTGGTGCCCGAAGGGATTACCTGGCTCTTAAGGAGTTTTCAGAGAATGCCTCTCATGAAATTCAAACACCTTTATCCATTGCTCAAGGTAAATTGGAATTGTTGATGGAGAGTAATGATGAGCTATCAGAAGAGCAAATGGAATTGATCTCGTCCGCCCTATATGCACTTAAGCGATTGAGTAAACTAGGTAATTCACTTTCCTTACTGACTAAAATTGAGAATCAGGAGTTTTCGGATTTTAGCTCAGTGGATATGACGAAGTTGGTCAGCCGATTCTTATTTGATTTCAAAGAATTGGTGGAGTTGAAGGATATCAAGATGTTCTCAGAAGTATCCCCAGACGTTCAGGTTACTGGTAATTTGGTGCTTCTAGAGTTACTTGTCACCAATCTATTGAACAATGCAGTTCGTCACAATCACTCTGGAGGTGAAATCTATGTTCGTCTTATGCAGAATAAACTAGAAGTGAAAAATACGGGTGAAGCCCTGAAAGTAGATGCAAATGATATTTTTAATCGATTCAAGAAAGGGTCTGATAATCCGGATTCACTAGGGTTGGGACTCAGTATCGTCAAAAGAATTTGTACTGAGCATCAGTTTGATATAAAATATACACGAGCGGACGAACAACATTGTTTTACAGTCAGTTGGTAGGCTAAACGGTGAAGGGATTTTCTTCCTCAGAATTCCTTCAGATTTCCAACAAAATTGACTCAAACTGTGATTGTAGCTTTGCTTAAAATTCAAAATACTTTGAAACAACTATTAACCATCCTAATGCTATTAACAGCAGTGCTGACTCATGCCCAGAGTTCAGTGACTGGTAAACTTGTGGACAGCTCCACCAAAGAGCCGTTGGCCTTTGCCACGATTAGTTTATTAAATCCTTCAGATTCCAGCCTGGTTACAGGTGCAGTAACGGATATGGACGGAAAATTCCTTATTAAAGTAGAAAATGGAAAGTATGTAGCAAGAATCCAATTTGTTACATATGAAATGAAAGAAATACCTGTAGAGCTATCTGGAAATAGTCGTGACTTAGGTACCATTAATATGAGTCCATCTAATACAGAGTTGGAGGAAGTTGTGGTGCAGGCAGAACGAACTCAAATGCAGCTTAATCTGGATAAGAAGGTTTACAATGTAGGTAAGGACCTAAGTAACCTAGGAGGATCAGCCTCTGATATGTTAGATAACTTGCCTTCTGTAGCTGTGGATGTAGAGGGTAATGTACAACTTAGAGGAAGTACCAATGTTAGGATTCTAATCAATGGTAAGCCATCAGGGTTAGTTGGAATGTCTAGCAGTGATGCCTTGAGGCAGCTTCAAAGTAACCTGATAGAAAGTGTAGAAGTGATCACCAATCCATCGGCTAGATATGATGCTGAGGGGCAGGCAGGTATTATTAATATAATCTTGAAAAAAGATGCTCAAAAGGGTTTGAATGGATCCTTTCAAGCTACTACAGGATATCCTCATAATCATGGGGCAGGTATCAATATGAACTTCAGAAAGAATTGGGTGAACTTCTTCGTAAACTACGGATTTGATTACAGAAGAGCTCCTGGTACTAGTTACACCAATCAACAGTTCTTTTTTCAGGATACCGTTTATCAAAATGATGGTAGCTATGAATTGAGAGACAATACCTCATTCACAGATCAAAGTTATGATCGGTCTAGAGGTGGTTTTTCAAATAACGTGCGTTTTGGTGCCGACTTCAACGTGGGTGAAAACAGTACCTTAACAGCTTCCATGTTGTATCGATATTCAAATGATTTGAATTATAACGATCTAACGATACTAGATTTCGATGCGAATAGAGCATTGCAGATGTATACACTTAGAGAAGATACGGAGGAAGAGGTAGATAGAAATCAAGAATATGCATTGAACTATGTAAGAGATTTCCAGAGAAAGGATCATAAACTGACTGCCAATATTCAGTATCAAGATAATTATGAAAACGAAGTATCTGATATCGTTCAAACACTGGGGGCAAGTCCTAATGAACTCGAAGAGTCTACCTATCAATTTGTGGATAATGTGCAAGGCGAGAATCAATTAATGCTTCAGCTGGATTATGTACATCCATTTGGGGAAAAAGCGAAAGTAGAACTCGGATACAGAAGTACAATTAGACAAGTCTATAATGATTATGTCGTTGAAAACTCAACTGATGGAGAAGTATTTACCGAAATTGATTCCTTCACATTTGACTTCAGTTACAACGAGAACGTCCATGCCTTTTATGGAATCGTCAGTGATCAATTAGAGAAGATCTCCTGGCAATTAGGCTTGCGATCAGAAGTTACAGATATTAGTGGTGAGCTTACAGAAGCCAGTGATATTCGTTTCAATTACGTAAACTTCTTCCCGAGTGCCTTTTTCACCTATAAAACGAAAGGGATGTCTCAGTTTCAGTTAAGCTACAGTAGACGAATTAATAGGCCAAGATACAGAGACTTGAGTCCGTTAAGCTCTTTCACAAATAACCGAAGTTTCCGAGTTGGAAATCCAGAGTTACAGCCTGAATTTACAGACTCTTATGAGTTTGGGTACTTGCAGAATTTTGAAAGTTCTTCTATTTATTATGGTATCTATTACCGCCATACAGATGATCCTATCCAGCGAGTAAGTCCTAGAGCCAATGGAAATATTACCTACACTTACACGGAAAATTTAGGTGTTCAAAACTCCTATGGATTGGAAGTAAATGCTAATCAGGATTTTACTGAATGGTATCGTTTGAGTGGAAACTTTAATTTCTATAGACAAATCACTGAAGGATTTGCTTACGACCAGGATCTTTATGCTGAAACGGTAACCTTTTCTACCAGAATCAGTAACAATATTAAAATAAAACAGTTATTTACAACACAGGTAAACTTGAATTACCGTGCACCTGAAAATCGTCCTCAAGGAAGAAGAGAAGCGATAACCGTATTGGATTTAGGATTTTCTCGAGATTTATGGAACAAAAAAGGGTCTTTAGCACTTAGTGTAAGAGACTTGTTTAACTCCAGAAAATACCGATTTGAGACAGAAACCTCAAATTATATTTCTGACTCAGAGTTTCAATGGAGAAGAGGACCTCAATTTGTGCTGACATTGAACTATCGATTAAATCAATCAGATAGAGATCAACGAAGAGATGGAGGTCGTGGAGAGAATGGTTATGATGGAGGAGGAGATGATTTCAAACCTTAAGCAGTAAGGTATTTAAAAATATATTTCATTTTAGTTTAGTTTGGTTAGATTGATGATTATCCGGTACTTCCGACTTTAGTTGGGAGGCCGGATTTTCTGTTTTATGACCATTTGATTCCTAAATAATATTTAATTTACAATTGTGAAAGAAACCTTTTAGGTAGTTGATCGTATTTAATTTACAATTGTGAAAGTAATGGAAGAGGAGAAAGTTCAACTCGGTGAATTTGAAGAACTGGTATTGTTGATTACAGCCATATTGCATGAAAATGCCTATGGAGTTAAAGTACTGGATGAGATAGAAGTTCAGACAGGACGCAAGGCCAACATTAGTGGCGTACATACCGCTTTGGACCGATTGGAAAAGAAAGGTTATCTGGAGTCTTATCTTGGTGGAGCTACTGCCGAGCGTGGTGGACGGAGAAAACGTTTTTTTAAAGTGACCAATCTAGGGATTCAGGTGTTGGAAATCAACCACCGTGTACGCAACACGTTGTTCAGTCAGATTCCAGATGTTTTATTGCAAAACAAATGAAAGCCACTCCTGAGCCTCCCAAGCTTGCCTTAAGACTTCTTCAGTGGTTTTGTAAGCCATGGTATGTAGAGGTTATTGAAGGTGATCTGTACGAGCTGTTCGATCGTGAAGTTGAACATTCTCCAAAAGCAGCCAGGTGGAAGTTTACCTGGAATGTTATCCGTTTTTTTCGCTGGCGTTACATCAAAGATCTTGATGATTTTCTACCTAAAAGTCCATTTGGAATGTTCAAAACCTACTTTAAAGTTTCTCTCAGAAACATGTTGAAAAACAAGACCCAAACCATATTTAACATCATGGGATTGGCTATTGGAATTGCTTGTTGTGTGATCATATTGACTCATGTAAAGCATCAAACCAGTTTTGATAAAGATATACCTCAAGCGGAAGACATCTATCGCGTCACGATAAATGGAAGAGGTCCATATACTCCCGCCCAGATGGTCAAATACATGAAAGCAGATTATCCCGAAGTGCTGAATGGTGCCAGGTTAGGAGGTATGGGAGAAGTAGTGATTAAACAAGGAGATCAATACATCAAACAGCCTAATGTGTTGATGGCGGATAGTACGTTCTTCGATTTGTTTCCGAATACCTTTATGAGAGGTGAAGCAAAAACAGCGTTAAACGGACCCAATGATGTTGTTTTGACCGAAAGTATGGCTCAGAAATATTTTCCTAACCTGGATCCAATAGGAGAAATTTTGGATATAGATGGTCAGAAGTGTGTGGTAAAAGCTGTAGTTATGGATGCTCCTAGAACAACGACCATCCCTTATCAGATGATACAATCCATACCATGGGAGAAATGGGCGACTACAGGAAACTGGACGGGTAATAATTTCTTTTCGTATTTGAAACTGGCTCCAGGTGCTGATCCAAAGGTTCTAGAATCGAAGTTTCCATTGTTCATAGAGAAGTATATGGGAGATGAGATACTGAAGTATAATCCCCAGTATAGTTCTTACAGAGAGTTCGTTCAGGATAACAATCAGCACACATTTGTTCTCATCCCAATGCTGGATATTCATCTGCATCATCCAAGCTTAACTCTTGGTAATCCAGGTAACTATAATAACCTGATCATATTCTCTTTAGTGGCGCTGTTTATTCTGCTTTTAGCTTGTATCAATTATGTCAATATGGCTACTGCCAAATCCTCTTTAAGAGCAAAGGAGATTGGCATTCGTAAAGTGCTGGGTTCAGTTAAAAGTTTAATTGCTCAGCAATTTTTGGTGGAGTCTTTTGTGATCACTGGATTGGCCATTTTTATAGCTGTTGGATTAACTCTTTTGGTATTGCCTTATTTCAATATGATCAGTCAAAATCAGTATGAGTGGGCCGATATTCTTAATGCTAGAAATGTGGGTTGGTATTTGATTATCTGGCTAATGGTTGGATTACTAGCAGGAGTTTATCCAGCGAGTTTTCTGTCTTCGTTCAAGCCAATTGCTGCTTTGAAAGGTGAGTCCAGGACAGGAGGAAATCAAAAATTGAGATCATCACTTGTTGTTTTGCAGTTTGCCATATCTATGTTTTTGATGGTTGCTACTTTCATCGTATATACTCAACTACGTCATATGAATAGTCGCCAATTGGGTTTGGATGCTGAACAGGTGTTTGTTCTTTCTGACGCTGATAAGTTGGTTGGGAAAATGGACCGATTCAAATCCATGGTGATGGGGAATTCTAATATCTCCAACATATCATTCACCAGTGGATATCCATCTGGGTTTTTGGCGGATTGGGGATATCACACCAATGGAGAAAACGTGGTTTCAGTAGATCCATTGAATGTATTTGCTGATCCAAGTGTATTGGATGTGTGGGGGCTGGAAATAATAGAAGGACGTTTTTTCGATCCAAATATGAAGAGCGATTCAATGACCATTGTGATCAATGAGCAGTTACAAGAAGAATTGGGGTGGAAAGAACCTATTGGAAAAGTGCTGTCGCGAGGAGATGGTAAAGATTTTAGGGTAATAGGAGTGGTAAAAGACTTTGTTACCAGATCTGCTAAAAATCATGGTAGTTCCTTATTGATCAGGTGGTCTTCAGAGTCAACTCCTTATGCCAATTACTTCGCTTCGATCAAGATCAAAGGCAATATCAATGAGGCACTGAATCATATTGATAAGACCTGGGCCAATGTGCTTCCTGGTTACCCGATGGATGGACAGTTTATGGATGATTCATTTCAGCGTTTATATGATGAAGAACGCCGCTTTGGTAAAATGTTTACAGGAGCATCGGTTCTTGCGATAATCATTGCCTGTATTGGTTTGTTCTCACTTACAGCATTCATTCTAGAGAGAAAGAGAAAGGAAATTGCTTTGCGAAAAGTAATGGGTGCACGTGTTGATCAACTGTTCTTTGGAGTCTCCAGATACTTTGTTAAACTCGTATTGATATCAGCCATAGTAGTCATTCCCGCTTCATTTTATGTGGGAGACTTCTGGTTGTCTAGTTACGTGGATCGAATTAGTTTATCAAGCATGATATTTTTGATTCCTTTGCTATTAATGATGATCATCTCGTTGGTTACTATTTCCTATCAAACGTATCGTTCGGCTGTTAAAAACCCTGTGGACGCTTTGAAAGAGGAGTGAAATATTCATGTTTTTGGACCGTTTGTAAATAATTGGTGGTATTCCATGGATAATAATGCAATTTAATAGTATCTGGTAGGTACATTTGCTAGGTAAAGTACTTAAGTGTATCACCTTGAATGTCAAAACCATCCGCCACCATGAACTCCTTTAACAGAGTAATTCTTTTAGCTGTCTTATTATCAGTCTCAAGTGTTGCAATTTCTCAATGTCCAACTTCGGGGACGATTACAACTAATTGCACATCATCTAGTTATTCTCCAACAGGAAATGTAACAGTCAATTCTGGTGTAGTAGTTACAATTACAGGTGAATTTGAATTAAATGGAGGAAGGACATTTACCGCTACAGGTGCTACAATAAATTTAGGTAGTTTCAAGGATACATGGACTGGTGGAGGTACTAATGTGCTAACTGGTGGAACTTACAATGTCACCAATAATTTCATAACAACCAGTGGAGGTAATTTTACTGCAAATAATATCAATGTAACAGTTGGTGGTAATTTCTCTGCGGATCCAGGTAGTGCCACTCACAGTTACAACAATAGTTCTTTCGCTGTAAATGGATCTGGATATTTTGGGAGTACTGTTCATAACATTAACAATACGTCTTTTTCGTTCGGCCAAAGCTTAGCTGGTACCACTGGTGTAGACATGCTTTCATTAAATGGAGGTGCCGATTTGTTAATGTCAAACGGAGCTTCAATTGCTGTTCGAGGTGATGTGAATGCGGGAAATAGTGCCCAGGTTTATGTCGATAATAGTTCAGTTACTGTAACTGGAAATTATGACAATGCTGGTCAGGGTGATGTAGATGTGGTAAACAATGGTAGTTTTATCGTAGGCGGAACATATGATAATTCTGGAACTGGACATACCAATATAAATAGTGATGGTTACATGGAAGTTGGTACTTTCAATAATACCAATGGTGATGCAAGTGTAAACGGAGGTACTCTGGTTGTCAATGATTCGTTTATTGGTACCACTCCGGGTGGTGACGCTGGAGACTGTACAGGTGGTGGAGGAGGATGTTGTGGTACTGGCTGCTCAGCACTTCCTGTAGTTTTACTAGATTTTAAAGGAGACATACTGCCTATAGGGGTTGAACTGTCCTGGTCGACTCTAACAGAAATTTCTAATGATTTTTTTACGATTGAAAAATCCTATGATGGTATAGAATTCTTTTCATTTGCCAAAGTTAAAGGATCTGGTGACTCTCAAGTTCAGTTAAATTACAAGCTGCAGGATACTGAAATTTTTGCCGATAAAGTGTATTATCGTTTGTCACAAACCGATTTTGATGGGACAACAGAATACCTGAAAGTTGTTATGATAGGGTCAGTTAGCAAAGGTTTCGAAATGTCCGTATATCCTACTTCTCTGACCACTGACTCACAATTTATCACTGCTCAAGGAGCTACTGCGGATATGAATTGGAAAGTCTATAATCTGAATGCAGAATTGGTTGAATGTGGAAGTTTTATTCGAAGCAATCAAGTACAGATTTATGGATTGAGTAAAGGAGTTTATTTCCTTCACATTACTAACAGTATCGGTTCTGTATCTAGCAATAAGTTTATTGTCAGGTAGCTTGTCATTTTATCTTTGCCAATTTGTTTAAGTCTGCTCGAAATAGTTTTTCAACGACATAGTGTGATATGTGAATAGATGAAAATCTCCTATTTAATACAATAAGTCCTTCATTTAGTCCTATTTGACGAAAACTTCTTACTAGTGAGGTTGTACCATGCGTACTTTTACTAGGTGATTTACTTAGAGTGACACAAGTGAATTACGCGCAACCATTTTTTGAAGAAGCACATGACGAGAATATACCTTAGAATTGTTATTTTTTTTATTGGATTCTATTTAGTTCATAATGTCGGATATTCTCAATGTCCGACGGGTAACGTATCGGGAGATGTAACTCTTTCTAGCAGCTGTTCGATCAGTTCTTCCTTAGAAATCGACGGTAACCTTTACTTGAATGGAGATTTAACTCTGACAGGAGGCGCTGTTCTTACTGTTACAGGTGATATTATTGTCAATTATGTAGGAAGCACGACTACTTATGCTGTTTCTGGAGGTACGATCAATGCAAATGCCATTACTACGAATAATAATTCCATTCTAGGATTTTCAAATACAGAAGTGAACTTAACGAATGGATATTCAGGTGGTTACCTTGGTGGATTAACGCTTTCTTCAACAAGTCTTAATATTGGAGATGGATATACAGAGGGTTTTCAAGGTGGTGGAGGTCCTGTAACATTAGATAACTCAACAATTATTACTGGTGGTGATTTTTATGCGAGTCAGTTTACGGATTATATATTAACCAACAACTCTAGTATTGGTGTAGCTGGTAATTTTTCTACAGGTAATACGGTCGATTTTACAGTTACTGACTCTGAATTGGATGTTATGGGTACGATTACGATTAATCAATATTCTAATTTTGATTTTTCTAATAGCTCATTGTCCTCAGGAGATTCTCTAACTACATATAATGGAGTGGCAATTGATCTAGATGGTTCAGATCTGAATGTTGGATCTGGTGATTTGACAAATGGCTATCAGGCATCGATTACTGCTACCAATGGAAGTTCAATTAGTGTTTCGAATGGGGATTTTAATATGTCCAATGAGTCAACTCTTGATGTGACAAATTCAGATATCATAGTGGAGGGGAATCTTGACAATAACTGGGCAGCCGATATTGATATTAATTCAGGAGCCACCGTTTATGTGACAGATAATGTGACCAATGATGGATCCATAACAGTGGATGGAGGAACCCTAAGTTATGGAGGAACCTATTCTGGAAATACAGCTACTTCAACTACCAATGATACAGCCTGCGGTGATGGATGTTGTGGCGATTGTTCGGCTTTTGATAATAATTTGGAGCGCACTAAAAGTAATATTTACGGTGCATGGGAAACTAATTCAAATTGGGTAGATGGATCTGCTCCTTCTATAACTAATGTAACTAGTGATGTTTCAATTTTTGGATATATCTACACAGGTGGCTCTGTGACTACTTCGAGTTCCGGGGCTAAAACAATGACCATTTTTGATACATTGGTGGTGTATGGAAATTTAACCTTTAGAAGCAATTCAGATATTTTGGATATCAAACCTGGAGGAGTTTTGGTGGTGTTGGGAGATCTTACTCTGAAAAATCAAATTACTGTTGCTTCTGGTGGTATAATTGCCGTGAGTGGTAATTTCACAAAAGAAGGTTCTTCAGGGCAAGGAAGTTATTCTGGAGATGGGGTTGTTTATGCAGGAAGTTTTGATTCTGGAGATGATGCGTGGGTTGATGGAGGAGGTGGTAGTGACCAATCCAAAACGATAGACCAATTATCTGATGATGGTTATATTGATTTAGAGAATTTTATCACTGGGGGAGGAGTAACGCCGTTGCCAAT
>CAXEKM010000367.1:0-5704 GCA_963996645.1 uncultured Marinoscillum sp. | reverse complement strand
TCCAACAGGGCATACTTCTCCCATCGACTTTCAGTCTCAAACAAAATATTATTCTGCACGATATGTATTTTCACAAAATCCATAAGCAACAAAAAACCCAGACTGGAAGGCCTGGGTTTCAATATCTTTATTAATGATAAATCAACTTTCACCAGGCCAATATCCATCATAGCATACTAATAGCATCCCTTCCGGGTTACTATCTGCTTTTATATGTTGAATAAATTGACGCATTTGTTCTATTTTTAATTGTGATGCAATGATCGGAAAAGGAATTTTAAAAACCAAATATTATTTTGAATTTTAACAAATATTCTTCTTTAGTTAACACACTCAAACAATACTTACTTCTCCTCAAATAGTCAGTCATCAAGAGTATTTAGCATGAAGATTGCATTAAGCAGCGCAAATCAGGATCTTTACCATTCATGAAGCCTACCGAAGTACTTTCTCAAATCACACCACTCTCAGCCGACTGCATGCTAGCGATAGATGAGCTCACTGAGCAGAAACACTACACCAAAGGAAGCATCATACATCCTTCAGGTAAAGTGTGTAAGCATCTGTACTTTATTGAATCGGGATTACTGCGGTTTTTCTATCACGATCAGGACGCTAAAGATGTGACCTACCAGTTTTTTGGAGAAAACCTATTCACCAGTGTCATCAATAGCTATTACACCCAGACCCCAAGCCCCTACAATATCGAAGCAATGGAAGACTCATCGCTCTATGTACTTCGGTTTGCTGACTTTGAAGCATTACTTTCCAGATTTCCAGAATTAGACAAAGTGTACCATAGTGTTTTGCGGGAATTTCTTCTTAGTGCGGAGCAGCGAATCATCTCGCTGCAGTTTTACAGCGCAGAAGAACGCTACAGAAATCTTCTCGAAAATCAACCCTCCATCCTCCAACGTGTTTCACTGGGACACATCGCCTCTTACCTGGGCATCAATCAGGCAACTCTGAGCAGAGTGAGATCCAAAGTACGCCTTTAAATCAATTAAACCTGACTTTTTGACTTTTGTCAAAAACATTCTTGAAACGTAACCGGAACTTTGCGAGCAAGTTTAACAAGCAAAAACACATACGTTTCGCATGAACAATTCATTCTTTTCAACTACGCTCCTACTTAGTCTATTGACTTTGCTAGTAGCATGCAACAAACCCACAGCTCAAGAAGAAACCCCAATCCCTGTCATAACTCAACAAGCCAAAGAATCGACTTTTGAAAACTCCATCAACATTAGTGGCAATGTGATGGGACAGCAAACAGTTCAGTTGGCTTTTATGGTGCCTGGACAAGTCAATCAGGTAACCCTGGAAGAAGGTCAATCCATTCAAAAAGGCAAACTATTGGCATCCTTAGATCCAACCAGTTACCAACTCGCCAGAAATATTGCAAAAGCAAAATATGATGAGATTGAGGATGAATACAACAGACTCTCAGCCATGCACACATCTGGTAGTTTATCAGAAAGTGATTTCGTTAAAATAAGCAGCGGACTAGAGCAGGCAAAGGCCAACTATCTATTGCAAGAAAAGAACCTGAAAGACACTCGTTTGCACGCTCCTATCTCTGGAGTATTACTCAAACGAGGTGCCGAACCAGGTGAGATCATTGGTCAGGGAACCAGAATCTTTGGGCTTTCTGATATAGACACAGTGCAAGTGAATGCATCTGTACCAGAAGGTGAATTAAATAGCATACATCTTGGTGATACTTGTGTGGTAGAAATTCCTTCACTAGGTCAATCATGGAAAGGAAGCATTACGCAAATTGGTGCCGCAGCAGAACCAACCACCCGGACATTCAACATCAAAATTGACTTACCTAATTCCGATCTAAAACTAAGACCAGGAATGGTTGCCGAAGTTAAGATTCCGGAAGCTACCACATCATCCAAAATCGCCATACCAGCTTCAGCGATTTTAACTAACATGGACAATACCCACTATGTCTATGTGGCTGATAAAGAAAAAAAGAAAGCTTACAAACGCAAGGTCACCATTGGAGCCATCCAACAAAACAACATCAGCATTCTGTCCGGGCTCAACCCGAATGAATGGATCGTAACTGGTGGCCAGGAAAACCTACAAGACGGCAGCTCCATCAACATTTCAAAATAATCTGAGGCATGAATTTTATTAAAGCATCCTTGAAGTATCCACAGGTTACTGTGACGATACTGGTTATCACTTTTGCCATAGGTATCAACTCGCTACTGCACATGCCTAGACGGGAAGATCCTAAAATCACCATTCGTCAGGGCTTGGTTATCGCCTATTATCCTGGTGCCAACTCCGTGCAAGTGGAAGATCAGGTGACTAAAAAAGTGGAGCAATACCTTTTTCAATTTGAAGAAGTGCGAAAAGAAAAAACCTATTCCACCACACGCGATGGAGTGGTAGTAGTGAATGTAGAGCTAGAAGAAAACATCAAAAAACCGGATATTTTCTGGAATAAGCTCAAACATGAATTGCTTCTTGCCAGACAAATGGATCTACCACAAGGAGTGATTGGCCCTATTGTCAATACGGATTTTGGTGATACCAAAGCACTCGTTATCGGAATAGAATCTGAAAGCGGTGACTATGCGCAGCTAAAAAATCACATAGAAAAACTGGAAGATGAACTACGTACCATTGACGCAGTATCTAAAATAAAACGGATTGGAGAACAAAATCAGCAAGTGATTATTTCATCCAATTCAGAAAAACTAGCGCAATACGATATCCCGCTAACACAGGTTATACAAGTGCTACGTTCGCAAAACTCTATCAATGCTACCGGAAGCGTGAAAACGGGTCAGCTGGAAGTACCACTCTACACGAACGGTTATTACACCACAGAAGACGAGATCTCCAATCAAATCATAGGAACCTCCTCGGCTGGAGACGTGGTAAGAATCAGCGATGTAGCTGAAGTAAAGCGCGTGTATGAAGATCCGCGCACCAAAACATTCATCAATGGTCAAAATGCCATGATGCTAGCCATCGAAATGCATGCCGGCAACAATATTGTGGAATTTGGAGAAAATGTTCAACACAAGTTGGATGAGTTCAAAGCGCAATTACCAACAGGCTATTCGCTTACCACCATTATCAATCAACCACAAATTGTGGATGAGAACATCTCTCATTTCTTTAAAGAGTTTTTCCTTGCTATTATTTCGGTGGTAATTGTAGTCATCTTACTCATGCCATTCCGTATTGCCGCAGTAGCAGCCACAGCCATCCCAATGACCGTGGCAGCCACTTTCGCCTTGCTTCACGCCTTTGGCATAGAATTGCATCAGGTTTCTCTGGCAGCCCTTATTGTGGTTTTGGGTATGGTAGTGGATGACGCCATAGTGGTTGCAGACAACTATGTAGAGCTTCTGGACAAAGGTGTGGAACGATGGACCGCAGCCTGGAGAAGTGCGTTTGACCTAATTATTCCAATACTAACAGCCACGGCAACCATCATAGCAGCGTTTTTACCTATGATTATCCTCACAGGCTCCGTTGGTGAATTCATTTTTGCACTACCAATCACGGTAGCGATAGCACTTACAGCCTCCTTCATCGTTTCCATGATTCTGACTCCCATTTTGTGTTATGCTTTCATCAAAAAAGGGTTACACAATCCAGATCATCAGGAAACCAGGAAGCGTAAATCTGTTTTAGATCACATGCAGGATGCCTATGACCGATCATTGGGTTGGGCGATGAAGCATCCAAAACTGACTTTGATTTCTTCTGTACTGAGCATATTCCTGGCTATAGGCTTGTACTCGACTATCAAACAAAAGTTCTTCCCAGCTGCAGAACGTAACCAATTTGTAGTGGAGCTGTGGATGCCAACAGGCACACAGCTGGACGAAACAGAAGAGGCAGTTATCAAACTTCAAAATCTGATCCAATCGGATGAGCGAGTAACGAATTACACTTCTTACATCGGGTCGAGTGCACCACGTTTTTACTACAATTTTGCTCCTGAATTTCCCGTCAGCAACTATGGACAAATATTGATCAATACGACCACCGATGCTACTGCTGAGGAGCTAAGCATGGAGCTCAATGAGCAAATGAGTACCCTCCTTCCTCAAGCGAGAGTACAAGCCAAACTGATGCAGCAAGGCTCACCAACGAAATCTCCTGTTGAAATTAGAATCGTAGGAACTGAACTCAACACCCTTCGAAAAATCGGAGATGAAGTAAAAACCATCCTTCAAAAAGCGCCTGGAAGTCGGTTGGTGCATACTGACTTTGGTGAGAACATGTTTGGAGTAGCTATTCAACTCAACAATGAAGCTAGCCGACTGGGCTTTACCACGGGAAGCATCGCCCAAACCATTTACACAGGTTTTAGTGGTGCACCTGTTACCACCATGTATGAAGGATCAGATCCGGTAGATATTGTATTGAGACTGGAAGATGAGGAACGAGAAACTTTTACAGACCTTCAAGACACCTACTTACCATCTCCGGCAACCGGAGCACCGGTACCTCTACGTCAGGTAGCAGACCTGGAACCACAATGGCACATTGGCCGCATCATGCACAGAAATGGCCTTCGCACATTAACAGTTGGTAGTGAGACCACAGCGGAAGTACTACCTGCACAACTTCTAAAAAGCATCCGTCCTGAACTCAATCAGATCGATTTACCTCATGGGTATCACCTGGAAATCGGTGGAGAGCACGAAAACAAAAAGGAAACATTCAGCCAGATGGTGGTCGCACTAGCGATCAGCCTTTTGCTGATCTTCCTGATCCTGCTACTTCAGTTCAAAAACCTGAAAGAATCCAGCATCGTGATGTTTTCCATCCCTCTGAGCTTGTTTGGTGCCTTGGCAGGCCTCCACCTTACAGGAAACAACTTTGGTTTTACCGCTTTTGTCGGATTGATCAGCTTGTCTGGGATTGTAGTCAGAAATGCCATTATCCTGGTGGATTACACCAATGAGCTGATGGCCAAAGGTACGGATATGAAAACTGCAGCCATCGAAGCAGGCAAACGCCGATTGCGACCAATCTTCCTAACAGCAAGTGCAGCAGCTATCGGAGTGATTCCGATGATTGTTTCCGGTTCACCCATGTGGAGTCCGCTAGCCAGTGTGATTGCTGTGGGCGTATTGTTCTCCATGTTCATGTCGCTCATTGTGGTACCGGTTCTTTATGCCGTTTGGATGCGGGAAAAAGACAAACCAGCCTTTTTCAACAACTCAGCGAGTATCGCAAAGGCGTTGATTCCTTTGATTGCTGTGGGCCTTGCATTGGTTAGCCCAACTCAATCTACCGCTCAATCAACCCCAATCAGTTTGGAAATGGCTGTTGACTCTGCTCTAATCAACAACCACTTGCTAAATATCAAGGAACTGCAGGTACAGGAACACCTGTCCAAGGTGAGTGAAAGCAAAATCAAGTACTTCCCTACTGTCAATGTAATGGGTGGCTATTTATACATGCCCAACTTACCTTCATTAACGATCCCACAAGGAGCTTTAGGCGCTTTGCCCATGCAGAGTGAAACCGTACTTCTTCCTCAGGCTGATCAAACGTATGAATTAGGTGAGAACAACTTTTTCACTGTTGGGGCAATGGCTTATCAACCCATTTCTCAACTCTCACGAATCAAAATAGGTGTCGATCTGGCCAAGACTGAAGTAAGCATCGCGGAACAAGAAAAACATCAAGCCGTTCAACAAATTAAGCTGGG
>CAXEKM010000366.1:0-1901 GCA_963996645.1 uncultured Marinoscillum sp. | reverse complement strand
TTACTGATTTTGCCATCAACAATGTATCCGTAGCACCAAGTGACAGTTCGACTATTCTTCAAACAAACATCGATTTTCAACAATCTATAGATCTGACTTATGATCAGAATTTTCTGACCTTCCGATTTACCACCTTGGATTATTGGCATAAACAGCGATGTTCTTATCGCTATCAATTGGCAGGTTTTGATGATCGTTGGATAGAAATAGGCAGACAATCCAACATCAACCTCACTAACATTCCTCCGGGCGACTACACGCTTTTACTCAACAACAGCAATGAAAATGGCGATTGGAATCCTGAAATCAGGGAATTAGCGATCACCATCAACCCGCCATTTTGGGCAACGAACACCGCATATGTGATTTATGGAATTCTGGCAATTCTCGCGCAATTGGGATTGATCCAAATCTCTCGAAACAGAGCCAAACGCAAGAAAGCACGCGAAATCGAGAACCTAAAAAAGGAAAAAGCCGATACGATACAGAAATACAAACTGGAGTTCTTTACGGATATCGCTCATGAGTTTAGAACGCCACTAACATTGATTCTGGGGCCAGCAGTGAAGCTTTTGGAGAAGACCAAAGCCAATGCTGAACTCAACAATGCAGTACTTTCGATCTATCGAAACTCGCTTCGGTTACAAAAGCTGATCCAGGAACTCATTCAGTTTAGAAAAGTGGAAATGGGTAAAGAACAACTACGCATTCGTCCAATCAATGTGATAGCCTTCACCGAAGAATTACTGCACAGCTTCCGTCAATATGCATTGGAGAAAGAAATTGCTCTTACCTATGAAGCTCCGGATGAACTTCAAGCTCAGATGGATTCTGACATTCTTGAGAAAATCCTCATCAACCTGATCAGCAATGCCTTAAAATACACCGAGCAGGGTGGTAAAGTAGATGTGAAAATATGGAATGAAGGTGATAACGTGTACTTTTCTGTCAAGGATAATGGCATGGGGATTCCTGAAAATGAAGTGAATAGAATCTTTGAACGGTTTACCAGCATCCACCATGAGAAGGATGAACCTTCCGCCAACAGTGCAGGAATTGGATTATCGCTAACCAAGAAGCTTATTAACCTACATCATGGAGAGATCAATGTAACCAGTAAAACAGATGAAGGAACACTATTCACCTTCTGGTTGCCAGGCAATCTACCAACTCAGGAACAGCAACATCAAGATACGATAGACAATGCCATGCTCACCAAACTCAATGACCATGTCCAGGCGGAATTTTACCACAAAGACAATCTGGACAAGGAACTCATTAACATTAGTTTAGAACGCTTTGAGCATAACTTATTGATTGTGGATGACAATGAGCAGATTCTCAGTTTACTGAAAGACATGCTGTCTCCAATGTATCATGTAACGTCCTGCACAAGAGCACAAGAAGCATTGAATATTCTGGAAAGCAAGAAAATTGATTTGGTCATCAGTGATGTGATTATGCCTGAAATGAGCGGCTATGAATTGTGTGATGCTGTTAAGACCAAAATAGAAACAAGTCATATCCCGGTCATACTTTTAACTGCCAAAGGAGAACTGGAAGAACGCATTGAAGGGCTGAAATCTGGAGCAGATGCCTACATTCCAAAACCTTTCCATCCCGATCACTTGAAGATCAGAGTAGAGAAACTAATTGGGACACGAGAGCTCTTAAAGAAGAAATTTGAATCGTTTAATTCCCAAACAGAAGAGTTTTCTTCCTTTGGAATAGGTGAAAAAGATGATGAGTTTTTCAAACTAATAGATGAGTTCATCAAAGAAGAAATGGGCAATCCACAACTGGATGCACAGCATTTGGCCAACCATCTTGGGATGAGTAAAACCTCACTGTACAAAAAGGTAAGAGCATTGACCGGTCAAACACCACACGCTTTGTTTAAT
>CAXEKM010000365.1:0-2874 GCA_963996645.1 uncultured Marinoscillum sp. | reverse complement strand
CCATCAAAGAACGTGCATTTAAGCTGTCCAGAGAAAAATTCCCCAATGCCAAGTTATTTGGCCTAACTACCAGTATGGCTGTAATGAAAATCAACTCTGACCTTGGCTACAGACCTGTTGCTCTATCTGAATTAACAGATGACGAGGCCTTCTGGAAAGGCTGTGCTACTTGTGTCAACTACGACATTTTAACCCGCAAAAATCATCAAATGTGCCTTTGTACAGGTATGCTCTATGATCCAGAGGAAAAAAAGCGCCAATGGAAGAATAAGAGTGAAAAAGTGCAGGAGAAAATCTTGTTTTGGAAACAAAAAGTAAAAATTAAATGAGTGATCAGAAGAAGGTAGTGTTGGCCTTTAGTGGGGGATTGGATACCACATATTGTGCCATCTATCTTAAAGAGTTGGGGTATGAAGTACATACCGTCACCGTAAATACAGGAGGCTTTGATGCAGAAGAATTGGCCTCTTTGGAAGTGAAATCGAAAAACCTGGGAGCATTAAGCCATCAAAATGTTGATGCCACTGAAGAGTTCTACAGGAAATCAATCAAATACCTGATCGCTGGAAACGTACTAAAAAACAATACCTATCCACTTTCTGTAAGTGCTGAGCGTGTATTTCAAGCTACTGCAATAGCAAAAGAGGCAATAAGACAGGGAGCAACGGCAATTGCTCATGGAAGTACTGGAGCTGGTAACGATCAGGTGCGTTTCGACATGATCTTTAACATCCTGTGTCCTGAGGTAAGTATCATTACACCAATCCGAGATAAGAAATTGTCTCGTGAAGAAGAAATTCAGTTCTTGATTGATCATGGAGTGAGTGGAAACTGGGAAAAGGCGTTGTATTCTGTGAATCAGGGTCTATGGGGGACCTCTGTAGGAGGAAAGGAAACCTTGACTTCTGATCAATACTTACCTGAAACTGCCTTCCCAAGCCAGTTGGAGAAGGATGGTTCAGAAGTAATCGAAATAGGATTTGAAAAAGGTGAGCCTGTAGCGGTTAATGGTGAGAAGTTATCACCTGTTCAGGCAATCGAAAAGATAAATGAATTGGCCAACCCTTATGGAGTTGGTAGAGATATTCACGTTGGTGATACCATCATCGGTATCAAAGGACGTGTAGGTTTTGAAGCAGCGGCTCCTCTGATTGTGATCAAAGCACATCATGCATTGGAGAAACACACGCTGACCAAGAACCAGTTATTATTGAAAGATCAATACTCATTGACTTACGGGAACTTGCTCCATGAAGGGCATTACCTGGATCCTGTAATGCGTGATATTGAAGCATTCTATGAGAGCACTCAGAAATATGTTTCTGGAACTGTGAAAGTACAGTTGGCTCCTTATAGATTCTACATCATTGGTATACAATCACCGAATGACTTGATGCAATCGAGCTTTGGTAAATATGGCGAAATGAATAATTCATGGTCTGGTGAAGATGTGAAGGGATTCTCTAAGATCTTCGGTAATCAGAACATGATTTATCACAAAGTACACCAGGCCGATGAGTAAGCTACGAGTAGGTATATACGGTGCAGCTGGCTATACAGCTGGTGAATTGATCAGAATCTTATTGAATCACCCAAATGCCGAGATTGTCTGTGCACAAAGCAGCAGTCAGGTAGGAAAGAAGGTGAGTGCCACGCATACTGACCTGGTTGGTGATACGGATTTAGCTTTTGAAGCTGATCTGGATTTCGATCAATTGGATGTCTTGTTCTTGTGTAAAGGACATGGAGAGTCAAGAACCTATTTAGATAGCGTGGAAGTGCCAGCTCATGTTCGTATCATCGATTTGAGCAACGACTTCCGTTTGAAAGCTCCTGGAAATGATTTTATCTATGGGTTGCCAGAGATGAATCACGAAGCAATCAAGTCAGCGCGTAAGATTGCGAATCCGGGTTGTTTTGCCACATGTATCCAGGTAGGATTACTTCCAGCAGCCAAAGCAGGTTTCATTCAATCGGAAATTCATACAACGGGTGTCACAGGGTCGACTGGTGCAGGACAATCGCTCTCAGCTACTTCACACTTCTCCTGGCGTAATAACAACATGAGTGTATACAAAGCTTTTACTCATCAGCACTTGTCAGAGATTGGTGAAAGTATGACTCAGGAGTCAGGTTCTGAGCACACAATTAACTTTATTCCATTTAGAGGAAATTTCACCAGAGGAATCATTGTGACGTCTTATTTTGAAACAGATGTGGATGAAGCAACTGCTTCGAAAGCCTATCAGGAGTATTATAAGGATCATCCATATACACATGTAGTGGAGGAGAATCCTGACTTGAAAATGGTAGTCAATACGAATAAGGCATTGGTATACCTTCAGAAAGAAGGAAATAAACTATTGGTCATCTCGATCATCGACAACTTGCTGAAAGGTGCATCCGGACAAGCGGTTCAAAACATGAACCTGATGTTTGGTTTAGAGGAAAAAGCAGGGCTACAGTTGAAGGCGAGTAATTTTTAGACAATGGAATTATTAGATCAGAATATAGCTATCCTTGGTGCCGGTAATTTGGGTATTGCCATTGGACAGGGTATTGTGGAAGAAAAGTTGAAAGAGCCTGGTCAGGTTATTCTCACAAGAAGAAAGCTTAGTCATATTGCTTATTTGGCGGAGAAAGGGTTCAAAACAGTGGATGATAACACAGCAGCTGTTGCTGAGGCTGGGTATGTTTTTTTATGTGTTCAGCCAAGACAATTGGCAGCACTTATTGAAGAAATTAATCCGGTATTGACGGAGAATCATGTGTTGGTTTCGGTAATCACTGGAGTTTCTATTGACGAGATCAAGTCCTTATTAAAGGTGAATGTACCTGTTGTGAGAGCCATGCCAAATACTGCGATTGCTATTG
>CAXEKM010000364.1:0-3302 GCA_963996645.1 uncultured Marinoscillum sp. | reverse complement strand
TCTAAAATCAATGCCATATGAAACACATCCTAATCGCCTTCTTTGGAGGACTTCTTTTTCCATTTTCTCCTTCTTCTTCGGACTTAAGAAAGGAAATTGAAACTATTAAAAGTGACGCTGCAATAGAGATCGCAGAAGTAAAAGCAAAAGCAACTGATGAAATAAACACTCATAGAAAAAATACAGCTGATGATATTCAACTTCTTTTCGATGAGGTTTTAGAAAAAAACAAAAAGCTTAACGAGCTTGCTCAGTCAGAAATTGCGGCAAAAAGAAAAGAGCTGGATAAGTCTGATTATTCGACTTACCAAAAAGATCAAATCATTAAAAAGATTGAATACGACTTCTATCAATTAACAAAAGGCAATGAAAATGCCTATGAAACACAAATCAAAGGGAAGGAGAAAGCACTTGAACTGCAGATTGGATCAATCGAGAAGTCAGCAGAGATGAAAATTCATTCTATTGAAACATTGGCAGAGGCTAAGATTAATCAGCTCGAAAAACAAATTAAAGAGACTGAAGCACTTTAATGAACCTGAAAAACTTAACAAAATGAGCCGATTTCCATGAAGGAAATCGGCTCTTTTTGTTTACCACTCTACTCTGTAAGCTAGTATTGGAATCAGACCAAGTTGATTCTGTACTTCCCATTGTCCAGTGAAACTGTCATAATACTGGTAAGCGAAGTTTTCAAGGTTCGCCACATTCTGTAGATCCAGAGCAAATGAAGTGGTTCTATTTTCATGATAGCGCTTCCACACCACTCGCAAATCGAACCTTAAGTAATCCCGTTGTTGATAATAATCTTCAGGTCTTTGTACTAATAAAAATAGACTACCAGGATCTCCTATTGGTGCATCATACGGACGATACCCTCCCTGATACATTCCTCTCACATCAACCGACAGTCTTCTATTCTTTGATCCGCTAGAGAGATCCCATTCTTTACCCGCACTCACAGTTGCACTATACCCTGTATTAAAATAACTCTCATACACATCGATTTCCGAGTCATAAATACTTGCTCCTACATTCATATAGGCCGTATTGGAAAAATCCTTTGTCATTACCACTGACATTCCACCTGTAGTAGCTGTTTCTTTTTCATCCGAACCTGAATAATTCACATCAGGAAAGTAGTAGTAAAAAACTTCAGTATGCACTGTTAATTCTCTACTACTTACATCATGTGACAATGTACCTCGATAACTACTCATAAATGAATAATCCTCAGGATCATCAGACAAATACAGTTCCCCATAAGCAGCTCCGAAATAATAGTTAAATGAATTCAATAATTGCGAATACATACCGCCTGCGAGAGTAATGCTTTGTGTTTTCCCTATTCCAACGGTAACACCAGCTCGAGGATCAACAACCTGATCACCTTGAGTAAATGAAGCCGATGTACCGAGATATCCTGACACCTTTGAACTCAACTGTCCTTCGAGTCTCGCATAGGGACGAGCTAGCCATTGTTGATAGTTTGCCGATGGGTTGAACAGGATATTTGTAGTCGTCATCTGATACTCATACGAATAAAAATTCTGCATTACACCTACTTCAATCTGACCATTACTGATACGCTGAACGTTGGAAGCATTAACACTGACTACCTGACGATTATTTATGACATGATTGGTATAAAACTTAACATCACTATCGTTATAGTTGGCTTGTGAGCGCTCATTATCTGCTACACTATATGCTAAACTCAAATCAAACTGTCCTCCTGTCCGCCCAATTTTCAAAGCAGCTCCAACTATCCCCGTTTTATTGTCGTAGTAAATATCTTTTCGATCCTTTGCATTTTCAGACTCTGCAAAGGATTTATGGTTAAAGTCATTGAAACTCAACCCTCCTACACCAAACACTTTCAACTCTGATCGCTCTCCAAGAGGTGTAGACACATTAAATGATAAATCCTGAAAACCGATGCTTTCTCCTCCAAAGTCTACTCCCATTCCAGCAAGGAGTCCAGTAAATGAATAGCGATAATTTGCTGCATAAGTCGTTTTACCACCTTGACGAAAAGGTCCCTCTGTCGCAAAATCTAAACCTATCAACGAAGCCTGAGCGGTATATTGACGGTCCTGATCAGTTCCCTTCTTTAGGTTCATATTGAAAATCCCTCCAACACTATTGCCGTTTCTGTTATCAAATGTGCTATACAAAAACTCTGACTGATCCAGCATCTGCGCACTGAGCATGTTTACACCACCACCAGTTGCTGTTGGTTGATCTAGAAATGTGCCTGCGTTGGACAAATGGTTCGGGTTTACAATCTCTACGCCTTCCAGCTTCCAAACATTGTAGCTTGGTGCCAATCCACGAACAGAAATCTCATTGTTTTGATCATTGGCAACTGCTACATCCGGAGAACTGGCAATTAATCTCGCCGGATCATAATAGGTAGCTGCAAAGCGATTGATTTGCTCTTCAGTGATCGTAATCTTGCCCGGTTGAATGTAAGGCTTAGCAGCACTAACAACCACTTCTTCCAGGTCGTAGCTTCTCTCCAAAAATATGTCCTGATCAGTCACCTTACCCGTTTTTATCCAAATATCTTTGATTTCTACAGGCTGATAGCCCACATAGGAGACAACCAGATCAACTCGCCCGGGTTCCAACTCATTCAATGTAAATCGACCATTGGCATTCGTAATCACACCCGTATTCGTACGAGCTATACCAATTGTGGCACCGACTAAAGGTTCATTACTGAGCTGATCAAAAACTCTCCCTGTTAACGTTTGAGCTTTTAACGCAACTGTACTAATCAATGCGAGGATAACTATCCAATATTTCATATACCTAATACTCGATTTGTGCTATTTGTAAAGACACCTGATAAATAAAAAAAGCTCTAATCAATCCTATTTTTAATAGATCAATTAGAGCTTTATTAAGGACAAACAAATTTATGCCAAAATCTTCTCTTTCAAGTTTTTATAAGAAGTTTCGATGCTTTTAAATGGATCATCAGACATGTCTTGCTCAACGAAATAATGCTTCATTCCAGACACATCTTTAGCTGCAAAAATTGATTTGTAATCAATAGTACCCTCTCCTACTTCTGCAAATCCTTGCTCTGGAGTGTTGGCCATATCTTTCACATGCCATAGCGGCACACGACCTTCAAATCTTTTGAATTGCTCAATCGGATCATTACCAGACTTGGTCACCCAGTATAAATCCAATTCAAATTTTACAAGATCTGCATCCGTCTCTGAAGACAAGATATCCATACCTGTAACGCCATCTCCCAAATCGAAGAATTCAAAATCATGGTTGTGGTA
>CAXEKM010000363.1:0-3902 GCA_963996645.1 uncultured Marinoscillum sp. | reverse complement strand
TGGAAAGTTGTTTTTGTTGCTCTCCTGAAGCCTGACGCCCTTCGTATCCTTCAGCATAGAAGTATCGCGAGGAGTCGGGAGTATGTACTTCATCAATTAAATTGATTACTCCATTGTGTTTTCCAAATTCGTATTTAGTATCTACCAGAATAAGCCCTTGCTCAGCGGCTAGTTTTGTGCCACGCTCAAACAATTTGAACGTATATTCTTCTAATTTGCTGTAGTCTTCTTCTGTGACTAATCCCTGTTTGATGATTTCTTCACGAGAGATGTCCTCATCATGACCTTCATGTGCCTTTGTAGTAGGAGTGATGATCGGGTTAGGAAGTTTGTCATGTTCCTTAAGTCCTTCTGGTAAAGCCACACCACAAAGTGTTCTCTTTCCGTCTCGGTATTCTCTCCAGGCATGACCCGTAAGGTACCCTCTTATCACCATCTCTACAGGAAATGGCTCACATTTTTTACCCAAAGTCACATTAGGATCTGGAACGGAAATTACCCAGTTTGGAACTATATCTTTGGTTTTTTCCAACATGATCGCAGCGATCTGATTAAGCACCTGACCTTTGAAAGGAATAGGTTCTGGAAGGACCACATCGAATGCAGAGATTCGGTCGGTAGCAACCATCAATAGTTTGTCTCCAAAAGAGTATACGTCTCTTACCTTACCAACATATCTGTCGGTCTGCTTTGGAAGATTGAAGTCTGTGTATTTGATGCCTTTTGACATGGTGGGCAAAGATAGTGATCTAGATTGAAAAATATAGATCACTAAATTACATCAAATGCCCAATGTGCAAACACTTCTTGTTATCAATTCAACTCCAGGTTTTCAGAATTAGTCAATTCTCCTGATTGATAAGTGTCTTTGCGAATTAAATTACCCTTTTTGTCGTAGTACAACCACTCTCCAGAACGTTTATTTCTGGTGTAATTGCCTTCGTATTCCTTTTCACCATTTTTGTAGTATTTGGTGAAGACTCCCTGCAATCGATCTAACTTATAATTGGAGAAGGTCTCCAGTTGTCCATTGTTATAATATGTTTTGGCTTCACCGTTCTTACTTCCAAATGCATAGTTGGTTTCACTGATCAGGTCACCTTTTTCATATTGCTTGCTGGTACCATGAAGTTTACCATTCTGATAGGTTAAGTCTGACAGTAGTTTTCCTTTATCATCGTAAGTGATCCATTGCCCATGAGGAAGTTCATTGAGTAATTCCTTGCGAGCAATTACGTGTTCTTTCTCACTGTATTCAGTGATTTTGGCATTTAGTCCTTTATTGGAGAATACTCCTTCATACTTGAGTTTTCCGTTTGGGTGATATTCAATATTCTTTCCTACACGGTAGCCGTCTGTATATTTTAGTTCTTTGTGAACATCTCCATTGTCATAGTATGCCAGGTAGGAGCCTTGAAGTGCCCCATCTTCATACTTGCCGGTGGACTTCAACTGTCCATTTTCATGATAGTATTTGACAGTTCCTGCTCTTTTGCCTCGATTGTTAAAGACTTCCATTTCCAACTGACCGGTCGGATAGAAGGTCTTGTAAAAGCCATTGAGTAAACCATTAGTGTATTCAGCTTCTAATTCTACATTGCCATTCGCATAGTATTGACGTGTCAGGCCATTAGGCTTGCCTGCTGCGTAAAGGGTCTCTTCTTTTACTGTACCTGTTTCATAAAACTCTTTGACCATGCCTTCTGGCTTTCCCTTTTTGAAGGTAGTAACCGCCTTTAGACTTCCCGAAGCATCATATAGTTTTAAATCGCCTTCTAAGGTATCATTGACGAATGTCGCCTCTTGTGCTTTTTGACCATTTGAGTCGAATACGGTTGTTAGGCCTTGACGCAAGTCATTCTCATACAAAGTTTCGCGCTGTACTGAACCGTCTTCGTAGTAGTTGGTGAAGATTCCTTGTTTTAATCCATTTTCGAAGGTTCCAGTGGTGATTACTTTACCATTTGGGCTGAACATTTTGTAAGCTCCATCGACTAAACTCGAGTCACCATTCAATACATGGTATTCTTCTTTTAAGATAGATGGAAACTCCTCATAATACGTTCGAATGAGGGTTTGCCCGGAGGCAAACGTAGAGAGGCCAATTAGGCCGGTGAATAATAGTTTTTGCATAACATAAATTTTTACCTATCTAAAGATAACCAATTTGTTAGTAACGTTTTGGGGAGGAGTTTATGATGTTTAGATTAGGCGAATGAACCGTCTCTTGTTTTTTCTAACTTTTTCGATTGTACTAATAGGAGGATATGTGATGTTGAAATATCGTGTCCCTGGTAATATCATATATTTCTTTATTAGTATTCGGTTGTTAATTGCTGCAAGGCGACATCATTTAGGTTTGAAACCTACGTGGCATACTCCATTACCAGATATACCCAAATATTTTAAAAAGCCATAAAAAAAGCCTTGACGAAAAATCAAGGCTTTCAAATATTGCTATGCTTTTCTTTATATTTTCTCAATCACGATTGCCGAAGCACCACCGCCACCATTACAGATGCCAGCAACACCAATTTTTGCATTGTTTTGGTGAAGTACTGAATTAAGTGTAGTAATGATTCTAGCTCCAGAAGCTCCAAGTGGATGTCCCAATGCCACAGCACCTCCATTGACATTTACTTTACTTGCATCTAATCCAAGTTTTTCAATGTTCGCCAGGGCTACAACAGAGAATGCTTCATTCACTTCATAGTAGTCTACTTCTGATGCATCAACTCCAGCGTGTTTCAATGCTCTTGGAATTGCTTCTGAAGGAGCTGTAGTAAACCAAATTGGTTCTTGAGCAGCATCTCCAAAACCTCTGATCTTAGCCACTGGCTTCAAGCCAAGCTCTTCCATTTTCTTTTTACTAACCAGAATCAAAGCAGAGGCTCCGTCATTGATGGTAGAAGCGTTTGCAGCTGTCACTGATCCATCTTTGTTAAATACTGGTCTCAAACCAGGTATCTTGTCGAAATTCACATTTTTGAACTCCTCATCTGAGTCCATGATGATCGGATCACCTTTTCTTTGAGGGATTTCAACAGGGATGATTTCATCTTTGAACTTGCCTGCCTCAGTAGAAGCAGCTGTTCTCTTATAAGAGTTAATAGCGTATTCGTCTTGTGCTTCTCTGGAAATATTCATTTCCCTGGCAGTGTTGTCTGCACAGCTACCCATCGGAAATTGATTATACACTTCCCATAAGCCGTCGTGCATTAGTCCATCAAGCATTTGTCCGTGACCATATTTGTAGCCAAAACGAGCTTTTGGGACATAGTAGGGGATATTGGACATGCTTTCCATGCCACCAGCTACTACTACATCATTGATTCCAAGCATGATGGACTGAGCTCCAAGCATTACGGTCTTCATTCCTGAAGAACATACTTTGTTCACTGTGGTGCATGGTACATTGTGACCGATACCAGCCGCTATAGCTGCTTGTCTGGCAGGGGCTTGTCCAAGACCAGCAGAAACTACATTGCCCATTAATACTTCATTGACTTCAGAGGCTGCTACTCCCGCCTTCTCTAACGCGCCTTTGATGGCTTTGCTTCCTAGTTCAACTGCAGTAAATCCTGATAAACTGCCGCCGAAACTTCCGATTGGGGTACGTACCGCTGAAACGATGTATACTTCTTCCATTTCTTATTTTTGGGTTTGTTAAGGTTTAATGTTTTGTGGTATTAGTTCAAAGTTAAAGAGATAGATTAAAGTAGAACTTAGAAAACCCAAGAACCTAAAATCTAATCTTTTATTACCAGTCTGGTTTTCCGCTTTCAGGAGCTTTGGTAGGCTTACGGCGTTGTTGCTGGATGTACTGAATTTCATTGTTTTTCATGGCTTCCAGGATCATTTTCGCTTTTTCCTCGCTAATATTCATTTGCTCCAACTTCTCT
>CAXEKM010000362.1:0-5360 GCA_963996645.1 uncultured Marinoscillum sp. | reverse complement strand
GTGGATATACCAATCCAAATACCGTGAAGCAAGCACTGGATTACCTGGTTAAAGGAATTCCTTATGGTGGTAACTATACTTTAATCAATTCCAGCGGATATTCAGGCTTCAGAGGCATGATGACCTGGTCCATCAACTGGGACATGAACTTTGGCTATGAGTTTTCGAATAACTACCGGGCTTATCTAGATGCTCTTCCAGCATCAAGATGGACATTGGGCACGCCAGAGGAAGACTTAGGTCTCAAAGACGGCTTAACCATCGGACCAAACCCATTTGTAGACCAGGTAAAACTTACGCTGACCGTTTCGGAAGGACGAGAAATATACCTTGGATTGTACAACCAGCTAGGACAAGAAATCAAGGTACTTCGAAAAGGTATTACTACGAAAGGTATCCATGAGTCTACGCTCAATACCAGTCATTTGAAAACAGGCATGTACTTCATTCGAATGATAGATGGCGAGAAAGGTGAGACTTTCAAACTACTTAAAGAATAACTGGCTAAAAATCAATTGATTTTGTCCCACTAGTATACTCCTAATGGGTGTTCAATTGATTTTTTATTAAAAGTTAACCTAATTCAACCCGACTGATAGGGTAAACAGCATACACTCGCTGCCTTGCGGTAGAACAGCATACACTACTACCCCAGATACAAAAGAGTTCCGAAGAAATTAAGTGGAAAAAGGGATTTCGACGGAGCCAGGCAGCGAGTGTTCTTTTAACCTAGAAACTTTAGAAGACCAATACCGTTCAGAGATGAGGACCAAAACGAACCTTCGCTCCATATGAACGAAAACATTAAGATTCTCAACACAGAAGTCCTTTCTAACAATTGGTACACCCTCAACAAAGTCACTTTTGAACACCGAGATCAACAAGGCAACTGGACCACTCAATCTCGTGAAGCTTATGACCGGGGAAATGGTGCCACAATCCTTTTGTACAACACCTCTACGAAGAAAATTATCCTTACCCGCCAGTTTCGCCTCCCCACTTATGTGAATGGAAACGAAGACGGCATGCTGATCGAAGCATGTGCAGGGTTATTGGATAAAGACAATGCTGAAGACTGTATCCGAAAAGAAACGGAGGAAGAAACAGGCTACAAGGTCTCCAATGTCAAAAAAATTTTTGAAGCGTACATGTCTCCAGGATCGGTAACAGAAATCCTGTACTTCTTCGTGGCAGAATACACCAAAGACATGAAAGTAAGTGATGGCGGTGGACTAGAGGAAGAAAATGAAAATATCGAAGTATTGGAACTGGACTTTGAAGAGGCTTACAACATGATTGCCAGCGGAGAGATTAAGGATGGCAAGACGATCATGCTGCTGCAATATGCGAAGTTGAATGAGGTAATGAATTAAAACCAACCCCCATCTCTCCATGGAGGCCGGTTGACTACATCACAGTTTCACGAAAGTGCTCACCGTAACACATCCCGTGGCTCCGTCCGTATCTGTTAATGTAAAGGACTTTTTATCAGAGGCCATTGAAAGCTCTGTGCTTGAGCATTCGGTACCTTGATTGACACAAACTTCTAAACTACCGTCTACTTCAATGTAAGTACCAGTATCCGTTTCCAGATCCCCCAGTAGAGTTGTTTGCACTTTATATCCTCCGTTTTTATCCATCGTAATCTTCATGCAGAAATTATCGGCACAACCATAGGATGCACTTGTATTTTCTCCATTGGAACATCCTGTAACATTCATTGCTGTCAATTGCCAGGTACCAACCAGGGGACTAACGGAAGGATTCACTTTATCATCCTTACATGAGATCAAGACACCTAGTGCCATAATCCATACATAAATTTGCTTTTTCATTATTAGTCTATTTTGAGTTTTTCATTAGTTCATCCAAAGCCATTGCATTCGGCACGATGTTTCGAACCGGTTTGGTGGATTTCAGATAGTGATAGATGGCTTCCAAATCTTCCTTAGCCATTGATTGGTAATTTGGCCAAGGCATAGGTGGCAGCAGATCACGAGCAGCTTCCAGTCCCTTGAATTTTCCCTTAGTCATGGCTGTTTGAAACTGCTCAAATGACCAACTGCCAATGCCTGTAGGATCTGAAGTAATATTTGCGGCAAATGACGCCCCCCATGGCCCAACAGCCACTGTGTTACTCATTCCGAACAGCACCCAGTTATTGAGAGTCTCTGGATTAATTGGCCCTAAAGGCTGTTCTGATGGATGGCCAGAGAGCAACAGATCCGAATCAGGAACTGGACCAATTGAGGTCATCTTCTTTGGTGAATGACAATCTCCACATCCTATTACTTCAACCAGATACGCTCCGCGTTTGAGCACTTCTTGCTGACTCAGCACTGGCTGAGATTCTGGAATAGGAGTTTGTCCGCAACTGACAAGCCATAGGCCTGCCAGTAGCATGATGCATGGTTTAATCATAATTTGAGTGATTGATCTTTTATAAAAATTGAAATTAGAATTTTAGCGTTCGAACAGAATAGTCAATACCAAACTGGACATTAATCTTTCGATCTAGATAGGGGTTGCCTTCCTGCCATCCAGCAGATTTGACCGAACAATCCATGTTGAGTCCGAAATTTTCAGATAGCCGGTACTTGAAGATGACATCCAAGGCTCCACCCCACCTGGACTTGTGACTATAAAATGATGCTGGTTGCTTCCAAAGATGAAATACACAAGACATGCTAAACTCATCCACTCCCGCAACTGGTCGATTCATGACTCCAAGGTCCACACCATACGAACTGGTATGGTAATTTGAAAATCGTGTCAGTCCTAACAAATAACCTTGATCATCATACTGGAAGGGCATCTGTAGTGATATAGCATTTCCAAAGTGAGTGGGTTGATATACCACAAATGGCAAAACTTCCAAATGCTCATTCACACGAATTTTATTAATCAGGAAAATCGCAGGATTTATAAAGTTGAGGAGTGATAACTTCTTTTGTTTCTTCAAATAATGCTGAGCCTCAATTGATAAATCATGAAAACCAACTCGCCGGTTCACTCCTTCACCATTTGGAAAATCATCCCGGTTAGTATAAGGCTGATCTGGTGAGAACATGTCGTATGCCCAGGCAGTCAGATCTAATCCCGCAAAGTCCCGTTGATCGGGACTACTAGATTCATATTGAGGAGCAATCACCTTCACGGAATCTGAAAGCGTACTCGTGGCCAGTTTGAAGTAATTCCAGACATAGAAGGCATTATACAAATACAGAGGTGCTTTCCAGTTTTTGGATGCGTTGTGAAAATCCTGAATGACCATTTTTTTGGTCAACTGCGTTTCATACTGCACTCCAGAAACATACGAATACAGTAAAACATCAAGATCGTTCGCTTTCAACTCACTCAGCTCTTCATCAGATGGTCCGTACACCGTACCGTCCCACCGATGGAGCAACCAGTTGCCATTGAAGCTATGAATATTGGCTGTAGATAAAACACTTCGATGATACTCTTCGTGACCCCAAACCCCAAGTGGTATTGGCAGCTCACTTCCATATTGACTAAATGCAAATCCGACAACATATTCCAAAGACTGTCTTTGCCAGTTAGGAGCAGACCCCATCCACTTCCCTCCCAGACTGTGCAATCCAAAAAAGGAAAATTCGTACATAGAAGTACTGATCCCCATGGACTGCTGCATGGAAGGATATTTTTTCAAGTTCTGGGGTAATGATACCAATGGCACCGAGACAGAAAGATCCTGACCGTTTACCCAAAATGACGATACTAGTAAAAGCACCAAAAGGTATTTTTTCATGGCTTGTGAATTCATGTCACAAACCTCCTATTTACCCAAACCTCAATCGTCTGAATTGATCAATTCAGACCTCATAAAACCTTAATTAGGGGATAAAATAAGTTCCTGCTGCTCTTTTTGATAGGCTGATGGAGAAACCCCATAGCGTTTCTTGAACACCGCATTAAAGGTGGCTTTGGAATTGAATCCTGCGGAAAAGGCCAATCCCAGTAGCGTATAGCGCTCACTTTCCGGGCTGTTGAGTAATCGAATGAATTCTTCTAAACGAAATTCATTGACATAATCGTAAAAGCTCTTCTCAAACACCTGGTTGATGGTACTGGATACATACTGCTTGTTGGAATCGAGCAGAGTGGTTAAATCATGAAGTGACAATCCCGGCTTCAGGTACAACTTGTCTTTTTTCATCAGTTGATTGATCTTATCGGCCAGTTCCTGCTGATCGAAGTTAAGGGTACTTTGACTGATGGATGTCTCTGATTTGATTTCAGGTTCTTCCACATGATGAAACAATTGTGGATGTTTGATTAGGCGAAATGCACACCAATAAATTAAAAACAAGATTCCTAAAAAGTGATAGGGATAAATGTGCTGGAGCGCATACCAACGGTATTGTTTCCCATAAAGAGCCAGCAATCCTACTATGGCAATAAGGATCACTAATTTTAAAAATTGATGTAACCAACCTAATCGCATTTCCTCCATGGCATGCTGGTTCACAATTTTTCGCTGGTAATTAAGCAAATACCATAACGCAATGCTGAAATACATCACATGCAAGTAGGCAACCACCTGATTGTGCCACCCGAAATCATCACGAACCGAACGCCCAAAATCACTGATGTAGGCCAATTTATAAGCTGTATTACTTAGAAAAAATGGCATTTGAGCGGCTAAAATCAGAACAAAGGGAACAAAGTATAACGCGACTAACTGCTTTTTCGGCAAGGTCTGAGTCATCACCTGTACAAATACCAGAATCATCGGCCCATACATAGCTGGCAATACCCAGGTAATGTGCAGTAAATGCGGATGATTACTAAAAAACTCGTGATTGTCATTTCCAGCCAGGAACAAGTGGAAACTAATCACTAGAAGCAAGATGCCGAGCGATTTAGCGCCTGTTGCCTGAGAAACAAATAAGAGGTAAGTGGCTAAAAGTATGGATTGGATACATCCTGCTAGTAGTATGACTTCAAACATAATCGTGCGGTTAGACTAAAATCCAAACGCCAATTAAAATAGAATGGATCAGAGATTTTATGAATGGCCAAAATCCCTGAAAACCTTAGACTTATTGATTACAAACTGTCCTACCGATTAAATCAAAAAATCACGACATTCAATCGAAAAAAAACCGTCACTAAGGAAGCAAGAACTACTTATTCCCTTTATAGGTACTGTATACTATGCACCGATTTACTTTACTCCTATCCTTAGTACCATCCCTTTTCTATCATCCGAACGCTTATTCCCAGGATACACTTTCCGGCACCATCCTGTTTAAAATCACGCATCCGGAAAGTGCTCACACCTCTTACCTATTCGGAACGCATCATGCGTTTGGCAAAGCTTTTTTCGACACCCT
>CAXEKM010000361.1:0-2637 GCA_963996645.1 uncultured Marinoscillum sp. | reverse complement strand
TGTAGGATTTGATGATGAAGGTGTTAAAACCAAAAAATGGGATCTGGTAAGAGACGGTGTGCTGGTTAACTACCAGGCAATCAGAGATCAGGTTCATATGATCGACCAAAATGAATCTCACGGATGCTGCTACTCTCAGTCTTGGAATGATGTTCAGTTCCAAAGAATGCCAAACGTATCCCTGGAAGCTGGAAAAGAAAAGTACTCTCCAAAAGACATGGTAAAAGATATCGAAAAGGGTATCTACATCGCTGGTAGAGGTTCCTATTCTATTGACCAGCAACGCTACAACTTCCAGTTTGGAGGTACAGTCTTCTACGAAATCAAAGATGGTGAAGTAGTAGGCATGTTGAATGATGTGGCTTATCAGTCCAACACACAAGAGTTCTGGAACTCATGTGCGAAGATTTGTGATGAGTCAGACTACCGATTATTCGGTTCATTCTTTGATGGAAAAGGCCAGCCTTCACAGGTGAGTGCTGTATCACATGGATCTGCAACTTCCAGATTCAATGGAGTGAATGTCATCAATACTGGAAGAAATATTTAATCAAAAGCATCTCATTAAAATGGCAATATATACTAAAGAAGAAGCGAAGCAGATTCTCGAAAAGGCCCTTTCATTTTCGAAAGCAGATACTTGCGAGATCAATTTGAGCGCTTCCAACGAAGGCAATATTAGATATGCCCGTAACACGGTTTCTACTGCTGGATACCAATCCAATCAAACACTAGTAGTACAGTCCAGTTATGGCAACAAAGTAGGTGTGGCAACAATCGATGAATTCGATGCTGCTTCACTGGAAAAGGTAGTACGTAGATCAGAAGAGCTAGCTCAACTTTCTCCTGAAAATCCAGAGTTCATGCCTCCTCTAGGTCAGCAAGAATATCTTGAGACGAAAACTTACCATGAATCTACCGCTAAAATCACTCCTGAATACAGAGCAGAAGTAGCTGCATCAAGCATCGAGCCAGCTCGAGCAAAAGATGTAACTGCTGCTGGTTTCTTGAATGACTCTTCAGGCATGTCAGCAATGATCAATAGTGCAGGCCTGTTTGCTTACAACCGATCTACCAATGTGGATTTCACCGTAACTATGAGAACCAATGATGGTACTGGATCTGGTTGGGTAACTCGAGATTTCAACAATGTAGATCGTTTTGACGCTAAGGAAGCTTCTAAAGTGGCTATTGATAAAGCATTGATGTCAAAAGAAGCCAAAGCCATAGAACCAGGAAAATACACGGTGATTTTAGAACCTGCGGCTTCCGTTCAATTGTTGGGCAACATGTTTGGCTCATTCAATGCCAGAACGGCTGATGAAGGCCGAAGCTTTATGTCTAAAGAAGGTGGTGGCACTAAGTTGGGCGAAAAGATAGTAGATGAAAGAATCAACATTTACTCTGACCCGCAAAACCCACTAGTACCAACAAGCCCATGGGCAGGAGATGGACAGGCTTACAAAAAAATGAATTGGATTGAGAATGGAGTGGTGAAAAATCTCGCTTACTCCAGATTCTGGGCCAAAGAAAAAGGAGTTGACCCTGTACCATTCCCAAGCAATGCTATCATGGATGGCGGAACAGCCTCTCTCGAAGAGATGATTAAAAGTACCAAGAAGGGTATTTTGGTGACGCGTCTTTGGTATATCCGAACAGTGGATCCACAAACCTTACTTTACACTGGACTGACAAGAGATGGAACGTTCTTTATTGAAAACGGAAGAATCAAACACCCTATCAAAAACTTCCGATTCAACGAAAGTCCAATCATTATGCTGAACAACCTGGAGCAACTAGGTCAGCAAGTAAGAGTAGATGGAAATCTGATCCCTTACATGAAAGTGAGAGACTTTACGTTCACCAGTCTTTCTGACGCTGTTTAATCAGCCAAATAAAACCTCAAGCCACCTTTTCGCTCTTGAGAAGGTGGCTTTTTTTACCCTCAAATGATCAAAAACAGTTGCAACCGTTCAAGCAAACTCACTGAGTGAAGAACAACCTGGAAAAATTCTTTTTTACGAGACTTCAGTACGAATCCGGAGATTGGGATGTAGATCAACGTATGCCTTCTAATCTACTGAATTCATTGATTGAGTACACCACATTGCCCGTGGACACAGTGGAAAACATTGTGCCTCTGGGTAGTGAAGACATATTTAGCTGTCCATTTTGCTACATCTCCGGGCACAAACTGGTGCAATTCACAAATCAAGAACGAGAGAATTTCAAGAATTATGTGGAGAATGGCGGATTCGTCTTTGCAGATGATTGCAACCATGACATTGATGGGCTTTTCGCCAAATCTTTCGAGCGACAAATGGAAGAAATCTGGCCTGGGCAATTGAATAAAATACCAAACAATCACCCTATCTACACAGCATTCTTTGAGTTTGATGGACCTCCGACGACATCACAAGAACTCAACGGATGGGGCGATGACATAGTACATGATTACCTGAAAGCCATTCTTGTAAATGATCGAATTGGTGTACTATACAGCAATAAAGACTATGGATGCGAATGGGATTACGACTTTAGAAACAAACGATGGTACAAAATTGATAATACGCGATTCGCTGTGAACATTGTCATTCATGCGATGACTAGTTAGATGTTAGATGTTAGATGTTAGAT
>CAXEKM010000360.1:0-4026 GCA_963996645.1 uncultured Marinoscillum sp. | reverse complement strand
CTGACAAAAGTGTCTCGATCAAACCTGGATGCGAATACCACATCCTGAACACGCACTGCTGTATCCCGAACGGTAATTTTGCCTCCTGAAAAGGAATACAACTCACCTGCTTGCATACGAAACTTCCCAGCACTTATTTCCGAATCCTTGAAGTCTAATGGAAATACGTGACTGACAGTAGCAGTATCGATGATAATCTCTTCGGCTTTGAGGTTGAAGTCTGTTACAACAAATAAAGAGTCAGGTGCATTGTGCTTGGCCACACTAATTCTAGCTGCTCTAAAATTAAATTCATGAAGGTTGATACTGGTGAATAATTCCCGTACGAACAGATTGATCTCTTTTTTGCCATCCATTGAAAGTTCGTCTTCTGGTAATTGCACATGAATAAAGGCTGAATCCACTTCCAACATATCCACTCCAATTTCCTTATTGAAAATGAGATCTATGAAACTGAATCCTTCAATAGCGATATACTTAGCTTCAGCTGCAATGGTAAGATTAGGCTGATCTTTGATACTATCCATCTGAAACAGAGGTGCATCAAACTGAACCCGGCGATTCTTCACATCGACCTTTACTTTATTGACAGCTATCCGATCACCTAATAGACCAGGAAGACGTTTGGTGGATAAATAATCCACATACCAATATCCAGCACCCACAAACAGTGCTACGACGATGATAAGAATGATTGTGGTTGCTCTTTTAATAGTCGTAATGTGAAAGGTAAAAAAATAGCGGGCCCACATTGGAGCCGCTATTAAAAGACTATTTCGTGCCTAATTGTTTAACTATTCATCACCAAATAATTTCACAACGGCTGTTTCACCTTCTCTTTTATATCCTCTAAACATGCCTGAAGTATTAAATGGCATTGCGACATTCCCGTATTGATCCAAAGCAATCATTCCTCCTGTTGCTCCCATATCTCCGATTTTATCCATCACTGTTTGAGAAGCATCCAATACAGAAAGGCCTTTGTATTCCATCAAAGCTGACACATCATGAGCAGCAGCTACTCGGATATAGTACTCTCCATGGCCTGTTCCAGAAAAACCACACGTTTTATTGTTCGCATAAGTACCAGCCCCAATTATTGGTGAATCTCCAACACGACCCCATTTTTTATTGGTCATTCCTCCGGTAGATGTTGCCGCACAGATATTCCCATTTTGATCTACTGCAACAGCCCCCACTGTTCCATGCTCTTTTTCCAGTCGCTTCACACGATCCAATTGGCCCGCTCGCTTTTCGGTGTAGAAATAAGAAGGTTCTACTATTTCTAAACCTTGTTCTTTTGCGAACTCTTCAGCACCACCTCGAACAAGCATTACATGTGGAGAATTCATCATCACCTCATAAGCAGCCAATATTGGGTTCTTCACAGTCTTTACACCTGCAACTGCTCCTGCATTCAGGTCATCGCCTCGCATGATACTCGCATCTAATTCATTTTCACCTGTTGAAGTGAAGACTGCTCCTTTACCGGCATTAAATAATGGAGAATTTTCCATTAATGTAATAGCGGCTAAAACTGCCTGACTGCTTTCACCACCAGACGCTAAAATGGAGTATGCAGTATCCAGAGCGGCATTTAGTCGCTCTCTATAAGCCACTTGCGAGATCGAATCAATACCTTCCCTCGTAATATTACCTGCACCCCCATGTATGACCACTGCAATTTTGCGAGCAGGCTTTTCTTCAGGATCTTCTTTCTTATCTGTTGGCTTGCAAGAAATTATTAAGGCTACTAAGCCGAAAAAAACAAAATTTATTTTGAATCTTATTGGACTTATCATAGTTTTTTATGTAATCTCGTTGTGTTACTTTAGCGCTAATTTTTACCGCACTAAACTTAATTATAAAGATTTAACCTATGGCTGAGAAGACAAGATATTCGGAAGATGAGTTAAAAGAGTTTGAAGAGTTGATTAACCAAAAATTGGATAAAGCCAGAGAAGAACTTTCTATTTTGAAAGGTTCACTTACCAGAAATACAGACGAAGGCACTGACTCTAATTATAGCTCTACAAAAACCCTGGAAGATGGGGCAGATACTGCTGAAAAAGAACAATTAAGTACGCTTGCTGGTAGACAGCAGAAATTCATCAACAACCTGGAAAAGGCATTGATCAGAATCAAGAATGGTACCTATGGCATTTGCGTGGATACTGGAAAATTGATTAGCAAAGAGCGATTGAGAGCAGTACCTCATACCATGCATTCTATTGAAGCAAAACTGAACGCAAATAAATAATTGGATTACCTCGCTAACCATATTGAGGCGCTCATATTCTGTTCGCCCAAACCAATAACGGGTGATGAAATTCAAGGCTGTCTCAAAGAAATGTTTGAGGCTGAAGTGCCTATGAATGACATCATAGAAGGTATCGTGACGCTGGAAAAGAAATACCAGGCTGACGAATACAGTTTTGGATTGGTACAGAGTGGAGGTGGATTTCAATTTTTGACCAAACCTGCCTATCAGGCCAGTATCAGTATTCTGCTCAAGCAACAATCGAAAAGAAGACTTTCCAACTCAGCCATGGAGACCCTAGCGATTATTGCATACAAACAACCTGTTACTAAAACAGAGATTGAGCAGATACGAGGAGTAAACTGCGACTATGCAGTGAACAAGCTCCTGGAAAAAGAACTGATAGAAATTAAAGGAAAATCGGATTCAATAGGTCGTCCTATGCTTTATGGCACTAACCTAAAGTTTATGGATTACTTTGGAATAAACAGCCTTAAGGACCTACCTACTCCTAAGGATTTCGTACAAGAAGAGGAAAATACAATAGGGAAAGAAGAAGAATGATGAAAGGGAAGAAACCCTCTAAGCCGCAGTTTAAAAGCAACAAGAAGTTTGCTGAGCCGGCACCACAAGAAGTCCGCCTAAACAAATACATCGCCAATTCAGGTGTATGCTCCAGAAGAGAAGCTGATCAGCTGATTGCGGATGGAGAGATCAAGGTAAATGGAGAAGTAGTAACAGAACTTGGATACAAAGTCCACAGATCAGATAAAATACAGTATAAAGGCAAAGTCTTACAGACTGAGAAACTACAATATGTACTGCTCAACAAGCCAACAGACTTCATTACTACCATGTCTGACCCTAAGGAAAGAAAGACGGTAATGAGCCTGGTGAAAACAGCATGTGAAGAGCGTATTTACCCTGTTGGCCGCCTTGATAGAGCCACTACAGGATTGTTGCTATTCACCAACGATGGTGATTTAGCCAAAAAGCTTACTCACCCTTCATACAACATCAAGAAAATCTATCAAGTTACGCTAGATAGACCCATCGAAAATCAGGATTTTGATGCCATCCTTAATGGTGTAAAATTAGAAGATGGTGTGGCTACTCCCGATGAAATGGCTGTCGTCTCTGATGACAAGACTGTCTTAGGTATCGAAATTCACATTGGCAAAAACCGAATCGTAAGAAGAATATTCGAACACTTCGGCTATCGCGTATCGAAACTTGATCGAGTAATGTTCGGCAATCTGACCAAACAGAAGCTTACCAGAGGAAAATTCAGGCATTTGACTCCTTCGGAGGTAATGTCTTTAAAGAATATGACTAAGAATAAAAGAAAAGGTGCTTAAGCACCTTTTTTTATTTCATTGAGTTGGCTAAAACTTCCAAATCACTGTTGATAATCAAATGAACAGCACTACCTGGAGCAGACTCCACTTTCAAGGTTTGCTGGTAAGCTCCGGTTGCCCCAAAAATATTGATACAGTCATCACTTACCTTATATGCTTTGTTAGTAAAGTAGGCCTTGCCATTGTCATAAGCTTTCATAGCGGTAAGCTCGCCATTAAGATTAACCTTCACCGCGAATGACCTGGTATTAGTATTTCCTCCTCCAGCTCTGGAGATTTTACCATCCAACATTTTAAGCTCATTATAATTACCTAATACCATGTATCCATCATCCAGATTAACAACAGCATTTAAGTCCCCTTTATAGCTCAACCTTGTCTGCCACAGCAAGTCGCCATAGATGCTAT
>CAXEKM010000359.1:0-6672 GCA_963996645.1 uncultured Marinoscillum sp. | reverse complement strand
GTACCACATCCTCTCCTTCAGCTACAGCAGGCCATAAGCCAATAACCGCTTTCGCCACCAATTTCTTGTCAGCAATGAGCTGATCAATCATTGCATTGGCGTCATCGTACAGTTTCCTGGCTTCCTTCCCTACCGTTGGGTTTTCGAAGATATTAGGAAACTTTCCTTTCAACATCCAGGTGTTGAAGAATGGAGTCCAATCAATGTATTTTCTGATTTCTTCCAGATCAACAGCATCAAAAACCTGAACTCCTGATTGATTTGGGGTTGTTGGCTGGAATGCTGACCAATCTATTTTCGTTCTATTACCGCAAGCCGCCTGGAAAGACACATGCGCTTTTTCTGATCGTCTGTTCTCATGATCATCTCGAAGCTGATCATATTCGTCTTTCACATTAGCAACCAGCGCGTCTTTCTTCGTTCCTAGCAAATCAGATGCTACCCCCACACTCTTGGATGCATCTAACACATGAATGGCAGGGCCAGAATATTTCGGAGCTATTTTCACAGCAGTGTGTACCCTACTTGTAGTAGCCCCACCTATAAGTAACGGTGTAGTAAGCTTTCTACGCTCCATCTCCTCTGCCACGTGAACCATCTCATCCAGTGAAGGCGTGATCAGACCACTCAAACCGATGATATCTGCACCAACCTTAGCCGCTTCATCCAATATCTTCTCAGCAGGCACCATCACCCCTAGGTCAACTATATCATAGTTATTACAAGCCAAAACAACACCCACGATATTCTTTCCAATATCATGAACATCGCCTTTCACAGTCGCCATCAAAATCTTTCCTTTTGAGCTCTTCTCTTGTCCAGAAAGTCGTTTCTCTTCTTCCAAATAAGGAATCAGATAAGCTACGGATTTCTTCATAACTCTGGCGCTTTTCACTACCTGAGGCAGGAACATTTTACCAGCGCCAAACAAGTCACCCACGATGTTCATTCCGTCCATTAATGGACCTTCTATGACGTGAAGTGGTTTATCGTATTTCTGACGTGCTTCTTCGGTATCTTCTTCTATGAAATCCACAATGCCTTTCACCAAAGCATGCTTCAAACGCTCTTCAACAGAAGTTTTGCGCCATTCGTTATCTTCTACTTTAACTTTACCAGAGCCTTTTACCTTTTCAGCGAAAGCCAGCAACCGCTCCGTAGCATCTGATCTTCTGTTGAGTAGTACGTCCTCAACGTGTTCCAGAAGATCCTTTGGAATCTCGTCGTATACCTCGATCATTCCCGCGTTCACAATCCCCATGTCCATTCCCGACTGAATGCCGTGATACAGAAACGCAGAGTGCATCGCCTCGCGAACTGCATTGTTTCCTCGGAAAGAGAAAGAAACGTTACTGACTCCTCCACTTACTTTAGCACCAGGAAGGTTTTCCTTAATCCATTTCGTGGCATTGAAAAAGTCCACAGCGTAATTGTCATGCTCTGGAATACCCGTCGCAACAGGAAAGATATTCGGATCGAAAATAATGTCTGCAGGATTGAATCCAACCGTATCCACCAATAGATCATATGAGCGTTTACAGATCTCAATTCTTCGTTCATACGTATCGGCCTGACCGTTTTCATCGAACGCCATCACCACCACAGCAGCACCATATTGGCGAACCTTATTGGCTTGATACAAGAATGGCTCTTCACCTTCTTTCAAGGAAATAGAATTGACAACCCCTTTTCCCTGAATGCACTGCAATCCAGCCTCTATGATCTCCCATTTAGAGGAGTCAATCATGATTGGAATTCGGGCGATCTCTGGTTCCGATGCTATCAAATGAAGGAACTTTACCATGGCCGCTTTGCCGTCCAGCATTCCTTCGTCCATGTTGACATCCAGAATCTGTGCACCACTTCTCACCTGATCCAAGGCTACTTCAAGGGCTGTATCATATTGCTCTTCCAGGATCAATCTCTTGAAACGTGCAGAACCCGTCACGTTAGTTCGCTCACCAACATTAACAAAGTTTGATTCGGCAGTGACAACAAGTGGTTCTAACCCAGATAGACGTAAAATATAGTCAGTATTCAGTTTTTCGCTCATTAAATCGTTCTCTACTTCCAGTCAAAAGATCACATCAATACTTGCCAGTTATCGTCTGTTCCTCCATGAGTCCAGTCCGAATACTTTTCTTCTCCTCCTCTAACTTTCCAGTCAGAGTCAATAGTCAATCTTGAACTGATTCCACCTCGTGGGTTACAGTTCATCACAATTCGCAAACGATCTGGTCCATAAACCTCCATCAAATGATCATAAAAGATATTAATCAATCGTTCATAAGAAACCGTAATGTTTCTCAACTGAAACACATATTGTTTCAAGGATTTCAATTCGATGATTTTACCTTTTGGATAGAATGTCAAATAAACATTCGCAAAATCCGGCTGCTCTTTTACACCGAGAAAAGTGAATTCCGGAATCTTGATTTTGATTTCGTAAGCTTCTTTTGATGGATTGGGAATTGCTTTTAAAATTCCTTTATCAATAGCATCATACAGTTGCGTGGACATTGGCGATCTTTCTAGGTTTATACTTGGCCGCTCTTGCAGCTATTTCTTTTATATGTTCTGGAGTAGTACCGCAGCACCCCCCAAGAATATTGACATAACTAGATTGTAGGTATTCTTCTACCTGATCCCCCATTTCTGATGGTGTCTGGTCGTATTCTCCAAACTCGTTGGGCAAACCCGCATTTGGGTGTGCACTCACCAGGAAATTAGCTTTTTCAGAAAGCGTCTGCAGATAGGGTCTCAACTGACTCGCTCCCAGTGCACAGTTCAAGCCAACACTCAACAAAGGCATGTGCGAAATGGAAATCAAGAAAGCTTCTGTCGTTTGTCCTGACAGAGTTCGACCTGATGCATCAGTAATCGTTCCAGAAACCATAATAGGCACTTTCACACCACGATCAGCACACTCTTCATCAATAGCCATTAAAGCAGCCTTAGCATTGAGTGTATCAAATACGGTCTCTACTAATAATATGTCAGAACCACCTTCCAACAATGCTCTGACCTGAAGACGATATGCATCTTTTAATTGATCGAACGTAACCGCTCTATATCCAGGGTCATTCACATCTGGAGATAAGGAGGCAGTTCTGTTGGTTGGTCCAATAGACCCAGCTACAAAACGAGGTTTGTTAGGTTCTTTGGCAGTAAATTCATCAGCTACTTCTCTAGCGATCTTAGCGGATTCATAGTTGATTTTATAAACCCAATACTCTGTATCTAATCCATAATCTGCCTGAGCAATTGTCGTTCCGCTGAAGGTGTTGGTTTCCACAATATCAGCTCCGGCTTCAAAATACAAAGCATGGATTTCTTTGATGATATCTGGTCTGGTGAATGACAATAGATCATTATTTCCCTTTAAAGGAGAAGGGTGATCCTTCAATTCATCATTTCTAAAGTCTTCTTCTGTCAATTTATGACGTTGGATCATGGTACCCATAGCACCATCCAACACCAATACTCTCTCCTCCGCTATCTCTAGTAGCTTGCTCATTTCACTTATAGTTTAGCACATTTAGGGAGAAAGGATACTTTATGTGGATCAACTTATCTCTACATGACAACACTGCCATGATGGGAATTGGCACCGAAATCCGGACTTGATCGTCTGGAAAGGTTGCCAAGGCTTCAAAGGGCCCAATCCCTCTGCCTTTCTCGATAAATGTGGTTGCAAATATACACGCCAATCTATAGAATAAAAATCCAGTTTTATCAGTTCCCCACGTTCTAAAAAATTAATTTTACCCAAGCATGAAATTAGCCGCAATAGACATTGGATCGAATGCCATCCGACTGCAGGTCACCAAGGTGATTGAATACGAGAAACTGATCACTTTTAAAAAATTGCAATATGTCCGCTTCCCACTACGGCTGGGCCAGGATGTGTTTACCAACAAAATGATCAGCCCTCACAATCAGGAACGATTTATCAAGTTGATGACGGCTTACAAAAACCTGATGGACCTCTATGAAGTGGATCATTACTTCGGGTGTGCAACTTCGGCCATGCGCGAATCCAAAAACGGCAAAGAACTGGTTCAACGAACCTTGGATGAAGTAGGCATAAAAATCAATATCATCTCCGGATTGAAAGAAGCTGAAATGATCAACTCGGTCATCAGCCTGGATCTGGATGATAAAATCTATCTACATATAGATGTGGGTGGCGGTAGTACGGAACTTAACTTCTACTACAAGCAACAAAAAGTAGCTTCGAAATCATTCAAAATTGGCTCAGTGAGAAATTTACAACATCATGACTCACCAAAAGTCTGGAAGGAAATAGAAAAGTGGGTGAAAGATGAGCTTCATGGTCACAAGGAGAAAGTAACGGCGATTGGAACAGGTGGAAACATCAACAAGATTTATGAACTATCTCCACGCGCTTCGAAACGTAAAATTTCTCTCGAAAACATCATGCGGGTGCAGGATTATCTCAGAAACCTTACACTGGAAGAACGACTCAATAGATTACAATTGAACCCTGACCGTGCGGACGTCATTGTTCCAGCATCAGAGATCTATGTGCATGCAATGAAAGCTGCCAAATCCAAAACCATGTTGGTACCAGATGTTGGGCTCAAAGATGGCATCAACTATTACCTGTTTGATAAATATTATCCAAGCAGAGGAAAAATCTTCGTTAAAAACAGCTAAGTCGTAATTCGACTTCATTCAATAAACAACTTAATTATGACGATAGTAGAAATAATTGGATGGTTTGGTGCCGGACTGCTTTTATTAGGCTTCTCACTGAACCTCTTTCATGTCATCACGGCCAAATCCAGAACCTACTTATTATTGAACCTGATTTCGTCAGCCATGCTGCTTTACAATGCCTATATGAATGGAGCATTCCCGTTTGTAGTAGTTAATTCTGTGTGGGTGATCTTCTCTGCTTACCAACTGGTCAGAAACAAATGAATACCGAGCAGGTTTAAATAGGTAATTTTAATCCTATGGACAAAGACCTGAATCTGGCCGTTCTTATAGACGGTGACAATATACCCTCTGCATACGTAAAGGAAATGATGGAAGAGATTGCTAAATATGGCAACCCCTCCATTCGACGCATTTATGGAGACTGGACCAAACCGAATCTCTCCAAATGGAAGAATATGCTGCTGGAAAATGCCATTACCCCTATCCAGCAATATGCATACACTGCAGGTAAAAATGCCACAGACTCAGCGATGATCATTGATGCTATGGATATTCTATATTCTGGCAAAGTAGAGGGCTTTTGTTTGGTATCCAGCGATAGTGACTTTACCCGACTGGCCACCCGATTGCGAGAAGCTGGAATGCGTGTGATAGGTATTGGTGAAAAGAAAACGCCAGAGCCATTTATCGTGGCATGTGATCGGTTCATTTATATCGAGATCTTAAAGAAGAACGAAGAGAAGGAATCTCCTAATTCTAAAACCTCCAACTCCAAAAAGAATGATTTAGATAAGATTGGTGCTAAAACCATTCGTTTGATCAGTGCAACCATTTCTGATTGTGCAGACGATGATGGCTGGGCGTTTATGGGTGATGTAGGGAGTTTGCTTCAGAAAAAACAACCGAACTTTGATTCCAGAAATTATGGATTTCAAAAGCTAACACCTATGATCAGTTCCATTTCAAAATTCGAAATAGAGCAACGTGAAAATCAAAAAGGAGGAAAGTACAAACTGATTTATGTAAGGAATAAAGATTAGAGCCTATTCACTAGTCTACCTCCACGACATCTTCAAGATCTGAATATCGTCATTGGATTCTTCACGAAACCAATTGACTCCTTTGCCTCCGAAATTGGTCACGGCAAAGTAATAGGCTCCGGTCCAGTAGAAGTTGGCGCTCCGAAGAATTAACTTGAAAAGCACGTCGGCTTCTTTCTTGCTGATGTCGATTTCTTCCTTGTATTGATAAATAACGTCATGCACCATGGAAGCATAATAGGTTATTGGCTTTTCCGTTTCATAATCCAATCGACCATCCGGAGTACCAATGATCATGTCCAGCCATTCTTTCTTTGGGGTGCAACCATCCCATGCATAGCCAGATTTGTGACTTCCCAGAATGGTCATTTTACCCGATGGTTCTACTTTGAAAAACTCGGTTTCGAATGTTCTACCAGTAATATTGGTTTCTATCCACACATCTTCACGATGCACGAACTTGTAGACCTTTTTAGGAATGCTAGAGGACCTTTGAGGCATGAGCGTTAGGTTTGGTTTTCAATTCATGAAGTTCTGAACTTTTGAATTCCCTGTAAATACCCCATTTCGGGTATTTTGTGAGTAACGTTTTCACTTAATAGGTATCCAAATCAATTTGTTTTACCCCGTCCCTAAAGGGAGTCAAATTGAGTGATTAGGTAGTAATTAAAAAATTGACATACCATTTGAAAAGATTTGTACGCCAATTGGCTTTACCCCACCACACTAGCCGTGCACCAAAAGGGAACCGAATTGCCTTTTTTCTTTCAATGCTATTAAGTTAAATTCTCTTTCAGAACTCACCCTGCACCCTCACTAGCCGTGCGCCACTTGTCGTGCACCTCTTAAAAGAGAGGGCATCATTTGTCTTAACTTAATAGCATTTCTATGCACCCTTTAAAGGAGCCAAATTGATTACTTATGTATTAGATTAGCCATAGCAATG
>CAXEKM010000358.1:0-5123 GCA_963996645.1 uncultured Marinoscillum sp. | reverse complement strand
TATGGCGAATGTATTGATCACAGGCTCAACCGGAATGATCGGCAAAGGGGTATTACTAGAATGTATAGATGATGCTTCTATTGAGACGATTGTCTTGCTGAATCGGAATCCTATTGATGTCCAAAGTGAAAAGATCAAAGAGGTGCTCCTGAAGGATTTCACCAAAATTGAATCTATAAAGGATCAACTGGGCACCGTGGATGCATGCTTTCATTGCATGGGTGTTTCAGCACTTGGATTAAATGAAGTACAGTATTCTCAATTGACTTTTGATGTAACCAAAGCGTTGATTGACGTCTGCTATGAAATCAATCCGGGCATGACCTTCAATTACGTATCCGGACAGGGATCTGACAGCTCAGAAAAGGGAAAACAAATGTGGGCACGTGTCAAAGGCAAAACGGAGAATTATCTACTCACCAAAGGATTCGCTAAAGCCTATGCTTTCCGTCCAGGGTTTATCATTCCAGAACGAGGCATTCGCTCACGTACGAAGTTTTATGACAACATCTATCGGGTTTTCAGGCCTTTCTTCCCTCTTTTCAAGAAAATGAAAAGTGTTACCACCACCGGAAGAATTGCTCAAGTGATGATTAAAACCATTCACATGAAGCAAACAGAGCAATACCTGGAAAATCCTCAGATCAATGAACTCGCCAGAGAATGATAATATTAGAACTTCAAATTATTGCTTCCTTTTAGGCATCTATATTTCATTCCAAATACGTTACTTATCAGTCATTTCGACTTCCTATGAGGTCTTAATTTATTCTAATTTTTAACAGAAAAAATCCATATACTCGTCGAGAATTTATTTGATATTGCGTCGTTTCTACATTTCTTGGCGAACCGGAAATTGATGAAACTCAATAATCACATTTCAACCAACAACCAGGTAAACTAATATGAAAGGAAAGCTGGCGCTATTCCTGTTATTACTTAGCTCTATTGGCTTCAGCCAATCCATATCCCCTATTCAAAAAGTTGGTAGATACAACATTAAACAATGGACCACACTCAATGGTCTACCTCAAAACTCCATACGAGATATAGAGTTTAACAAAGAAGGAACCATGTGGCTGGCTTCTTTTGGTGGTTTAGTCAAGTTTGATGGTACCGACTTTACTCATTTCAATATCGGGAATACGCCAGAATTGTATTCCAACCGCATCATTAATCTCTTTCACGATCATAAAGATTCTCTTTGGATCAGTTATGAGAACAATGGAATGACCATACTAAACAATCAGGTCTTCACCTCTTTTGGAAAAGGTACCGACGTTGAAAAACTACACTTCAGCAACCTTTTTGAGGATCACAAAGGTAAAAAGTGGCTGAGCACCAATGGTGGTATTAAGAGAATTGATGATGCTGAAATGACGTCATTTCCCATAGATTCTCGATTCACCAACCTGGGCAAAATGGAGATAGTCAATGAGAATCTGTTTGCCGTAAGCTCAGGAATACCTGGATTTGTGGGACATAAAGCCATTCTACTTTTCGACGGAAAGAAAATCATCAAAGAATACCCTGTGAACATCAATGGCACCTGGAGATTTAGTAAAACCAATCCAGAATCTTTATGGGTACTTTTCCATGATCGTCTCGTCAAAATGGAAAGTTCTAAACTAGATACGCTATTTCTTCCCTATGAACTAAGAGCACCTCATGATTTGATTGAGATTGATAATCAAATGTGGATCGGAACTAACAATGGTCTCTTTCGCATGACCTATGAGAATGGCAAACTTGGAAAGTGGGAACAGATCATTGACAACATCAATGTGAATTGTGTGGTAGGTGATGTAGAAAAAAACGTTTGGGTTGGTACAGAAGGTGATGGTCTATTCTTAATTGATGAACGAGATGTAACCATCTGGGAAACTGATCAAGACAATGCCCAACCCGTCACCGATGTAGCTAATGACGGAAAAGGAGGAATCTGGCTCGCTACTTCCTGCAAATATTTGATTCATTACAATGGACAGGAATTTGACAAACATTGGTTTCCTGAACGCTGTATTATGACACTGAATCATAATCCCTATTCCAATGCAGTCCTCGTGGGTAGCGATCATCAGGTGACGAGTATATTGAACGATAGAGTTGACACCCTGATCACACTTGAAAAGAAGTCCTATGGACACAGAATTTCAGCAATTTTGGTAGATAAAGAAGAAGCAATTTGGCTAGGTACTGGATCTGGAACCATATACCGATATTTTAACGATGAATTAATTCCCTTTGAAACGATAGATGGCAACCTCGTTTACACCATCACTCAGCTAAAATCTGGAGAAATCTGGGCAGGAACAACTAATGGTATTTATATCATATCTGGTTACAAAATGAAGTGGATAAGCCCCAAAGATGGACTTTCTGCTGGTGCCATACGAAGCATCTATGAAGATGAAGACGGTATTATTTGGATAGGTAGTTATGGTGGTGGTCTTACCAGAATTGAAAATGGATCCATGACGATTATCAATGAATCAAAAGGACTCAGTGAAAATATTGTATCCCGTATTATAGAGGATACTCATGGCCGGTTATGGATGCTAGGCAACATGGGTTTATTCATGACATCTCGTAGCATGCTCAATGACTTAGCAACAGGAAGGATCTCTAAAATTAACTGCATATTTCTAAATGAATCGGATGGAATGCGTGAAGGAAATGGTGCTGGAACCCCTGGTATGAGTCAAGATGGCAAAACCTGGTGGCCAACAATTAACGGGATTGCCTCCATAGAAATTGATAATTTTCAAGTTGACAGCTCCAACCTCAAAATCAATATTCATGAAATAACAGCGAATACTACCCTTCTTTCTACAGCCAACAACGAGATTCAATTAAACACGAATCAGCGTGACTTTGAAGTCAATTTTACAGCCATTCATTACAACTCACCCGAACGTATAAAATACCAACATCAACTGGTCGGTTATGATAAAGATTGGGTGAATGATGATAACAAACACACAATCAATTACACCAATCTACCTCCAGGCAATTACACGCTGAAAATTCGTGCAGCCAATCCTCACAATATATGGAGCACTGACATCAAAGAGCTTCGGGTAACCATACTACCCAAATGGTGGGAAATAATTTGGGTTCAAATTATCGCTGCTTTATTTGTAGTACTTATTGGGATCCTTATCACAAGACTGTGGAATGCGAGTCTTTTGGATAGAAAAAAGACACTTCAGCGCGAAGTTAAATTACGTACTGAACAGCTGGAGCATAAAAATAAGGAGCTTCAAAATGGTCATGAAAAACTGGAGAAAACCATCAGTGAGCTCAGACAAACTCAGGACCAATTAATACAGTCTGAGAAAATGGCATCACTTGGTGTACTAGCAGCTGGAGTAGCTCATGAAATCAACAATCCCTTAAATTTCATTCGTGGGGGGATTTATTCCATATTTACCGTATTAAAAGAACGCCATCTGGAACTGGATGAAGAATTAATCACCTTCAAACAAACGATAGATGAGGGGATCAACAGAACGACCAACATTGTTAAAAGTCTGAATCAATTTAGCAGACAAGGGGAATCCATGAATGAAACCTGCTTTATCAACGAAATCATTGATAGCTGCTTGGTGATGTTGAATAGTGAGATCAAAGGGCGAATAGACATTCAAAAAGAATACGCAAAGGACCTAACTCCCATTCAGGGAAATGTCAGCAACCTCTTCCAGGTTTTCCTCAACCTACTAGCCAATGCCTCTCAGGCGATTTCTGGACAAGGAGTTATCCAAATAAAGACCTTCATGGAAGATAAGCATGTAAAAGTCTCCGTAAAGGACAGTGGGGCGGGAATTTCAGAAGAAAACTTAATAAAAATCATGGACCCATTCTTCACGACCAAACCACCCGGTGAAGGTACTGGACTTGGCCTTTCCATTTCTTATGAGATCATTCAAAATCATCATGGAAATATCTGCGTTAGCTCCAAACTAGGTGAAGGTGCTACTTTTACAATCTCCTTACCTACTGTGGAAATATTGGCTAATCCAATGCCTTAAAGATTGATTGGCTAAGATTTTGATCCGATATTGTAGCCATGATTAAATCTCTTGCCTGTGTATTTCTGATTTTTAGCATACTAACTACGACCAATCAAGAATCGGATTGGAAGCTTAAAAAAGAGTCTGACGGAATACAGGTATATACCAGAGCATCCTCTGTGTCAGATTTCGATGAATTTAAAGGTATAGGAACTATTAATTCCTCAATAGATGAGCTGTTAGCTGTCTTTAAGGATGCTGAGCGGATGAGCAAGTGGTCACCGAACTGCGAGAAATCCCAACTAATGGAGCGCACTGGCAATAAACAAATTCACTATACCATATCTGGTGTACCATTCCCACTGCAAGACAGAGATGCATACACGCAGTTTGAGTACATTCCTCAGCCGAATGGAATGAAGATCCAAATCACGGCATTGCCTGAATACGCTCCAGTCGATGATGATTATGTCAGAATCCAATTCATCAAAGGCTATTGGTTGCTTGAAAAAGAAAGTGATCATCAAACAAAAGTTACCTATCAATTACTTGCAGATCCTGGAGGATCCATACCTGGTTGGCTGGCCAACTCTGGTGCGGTAGACACGCCGATCAACACGATAAAGGGTATCAGAAAGCATCTAAATAAGTAGCCACTCTCATAATTAAGAGCAGCTACTATAGTTTAATTAGACAGTTATAACCAGTTTCCCTTCCATTCCTCCATTCCCAATTAAATGAAGCGCTTCTGGCACATCATCCAAAGTATATAATCGCTGAATTTTGGGTTTAATTAACCCTTCTTCTACCAATCTCGCTATGGTTTTCAAATCAGTTGAAGAAGTGCTTGCCAATAAGTTGATGAATTGTTTTCCCTGACTCACTTTATACCATGGACCTAACATTGCAGCACTCATAGAAAAAGCACAGGTCACATATCTCCCATTTGGTTTCAAGACTTTACTTAGATCAGATATGGAATGGTTTCCAATGACATCAAACACTAAATCATATTGCTTCTTTCCTTTGATAAAATCCACTCGTTTGTAATCAATCACCAGGTCCGCTCCTTGCTCCAAAGCAGCACACATCTTATCCGTACTACAC
>CAXEKM010000357.1:0-3016 GCA_963996645.1 uncultured Marinoscillum sp. | reverse complement strand
AGCGAAAAGGACGGAATAGACCTGGGTGAAGTATTGCTAAAAGCTAAAATTTCGTTTATCTACATCACTTCTTATTATGACAAAGCCACGGTCGATAGAGCAAAGCACACTTTTCCAGCAGCCTATGTCATTAAGCCATTCGATGAGCAAGATTTGAAAATCAACATTGATTTGGCGCTGATGAAAATGAAAAGAGCCGGGAGCTTTTCTAGCAATAAACTATTCGTCAAAAACAATCAGGATCTTGTAGCGGTAGTGCCAAATGAAATTATTTATGTAGAAGCTGATGATAATTACTGCAAAGTACATACCGATAAAGGCAAGTTCATGCTAGCTCACACCCTAAAGAAAACGGAGGAGAAGTTAATGGATAAAGGGTTTATTCGGATTCATAAGTCCTACTTGATAAATTTTGAACGTATAGACATCATTACAGAAGGAATGGTCCATTTAGGGGATCATCATTTGCCAATTGGTAAGGCTTACAAAACCCAACTTCAAGAATTTCTGTTTACAATATAGCCCCTAATTTTAGGGAGGAGGATTCATTTTAGCTCCCAATTTTTAGTGATTTACTGCGTAAAACGGATTAATTTCTACATTCAGTTAGGCTGAACTAAACGTTTTTACCGTATTTTGCACTCATTGAACTACCCATGTCCCAGCCGCCAAACTCATAAAAGGGAACCTTTTCTCCGCTTATTTGCTGCGTGCTATAGAACATGGCTAACCGACAAAGCATTTACAAGGCCAAGCATTTGACACGCATGAAAAATCTTAAATTATTGATCGCCATTATGCTGGTTTCTTTTGGAGCCAGGGCACAAAATTCGATGGGTATTGGTACCAATACACCAAGCGCCAATGCAGTAGTAGAAATTGTATCCCCCACTGGAAATCAAGGATTTTTGATTCCTAGATATACGACCACTGAGAGAACAGCAGCAACTTTTACAGATAATCTATCAGATGCAGACAATGGATTAATGGTGTTTGATGTCACCGAAGGATTATTGTATTTCTGGTATACTGGTGCGTGGGTTCCTGCTGCTACTGAAGCTTATGTAGATGCCAATACCTCGCCATGGATACCTTCTGCGTCGAATATTTCTTATGATCTTGGAAATGTTGGTGTTGGTACTTCTACGCCATTAAGCACGTTTCAGGTAGGAGATAGGATTCATATGTTCCACTTCGCTGTTACTTCTCCAAACACTATAGAAGGGGACGTAATCGGAAACAACATTTATTTTGATGGAACCACGCTACGAAATTCGTTAGATGGACCTGCTGGCTTCATGTATATGGCTCCAGATGGTGAAATCCAATTCTTATACGGAGATGCAACAACGGCTGACACTGATCTCCTTGCTAATGGGAGCATCAATAACAGCTTAACATTGAAAGCAAATAATCATGCGGAGTTTAGAGGAGCAGTTGAAATTGGACAAGTAAGAGACAGTGCAGACGTACAATCCGGTATGTTGGCTTATGAATCAAACAATTTATACCTGTACAATGGATCGGAATGGAAAGATATCTCAAGTGGATTGTCTATTCCTTTTCAAGCAACCGTAAATAGTGCTTCCAACCTCTTTGATTTAGAAAACACTGGAAATGGAAGTGTGGCCTATTTCAATTTGAATAATACTACTTCGACTTCACATGCTGTGAATATTGTGAGCAATTCAAGTGTTACGGCTTCTACTGCTCTGTATGTAAACAATGACGGTCAGGGTGCAGCTGCTGAGTTTAATATTACCTCATCAGGGAATAATGAAAATGCAATAGCAGTTCGAACGGCAGGAACGGGGGTAGCTGGCTATTTCGAAACCAATAATCCATCTAACTCGAACCCTGCGATATTAGCCAATTTACTAAGTGGTAATGGAATTGGACTCGATGTTACCACCTTAGGAACAAATGCCGCAGCGCGATTCACTACCAGCAATGTCACGAATTCAAGCCCTACCCTGGCAGTCCAATCAAATGGAATTGGCGCAGCTGCGATGTTTGTGAATACCAACACAGGCGCAACTTCAAATACTATAGAAATTACGAATAATGGAACAGGTGCCGGACTCGCTATCAATAACAATGGATCGGTAACATCTTTTGGTGAGACAACTAGTACCATTTCTAGTTCTTTGTCAGTTACAGGAAATCACTCAACCGGTGGTGCTGTATTTTCAAATGTGGTACAAGAAGCAGGAACCACTCGTCTGGTTCAGGACACTGATCATATCATCGTGCTGACAGCCATAGCCGGCGGTCAAAATATAACATTGCCAGTATCTTCAGCTAATGTCGGTAGAGAGATAATTATCTCCATCGGAGATTATGGAAATACCACAAGTCATACGATTTTAACACAAGGTGAAAATATTAATATGGAAGGGGACGCTAGTCCTTCTTTTGCAATGAATTCTACAGGTCTTATTTCTGTAACCTTGAGATCTTATGGTAGTTTTTGGATGGCCGTTGATACTGTTTATAATACCACGCCACAGTAATTAATATCATGAGGATTTCTAGATATTTTTTGTTCTTGGCTCTGTTGTGGGCCTTTAATCTATCTGCCCAGGAGATAGTAGTAGGTTCAGGTTTATCTATAGGTATAGACAGTGGCTTAGTAGTCAATGTATCGGGTAAGCTACAGATGACCTCTACCTTGCGCAACGATGGTATGCTGACGTTTATGGATACGCTGATGGTATCTACTTACCGTGGTGATGGATCATTGATAGCAGGCGGAGCTGATCAGCACATTTATCTGAATGGTGATACCGTAGCAATATTGGACGCCACTGGAGGCTTAAAGGTTTTGCATGGCAATCTGACGGTGGATAGTTTGTTTTTAAGTAGCGCTTCTATTGTGACAGATACCAACAGGTTGCTGATTACAGGAGCTATAGAAGGTTTTGGAACAGATAGCTATATCATCGGTGCATTGGCCAGAACAGGAAGTGATTCCTTGGTTTACCCAATTGGAGATGCGACGACCTATACTCCAGTT
>CAXEKM010000356.1:0-4355 GCA_963996645.1 uncultured Marinoscillum sp. | reverse complement strand
GCATCGTGACTATCTCCATCATCAGATAAGCCATGCTGACTTTGGAGTTCATCTCCTATTTTTAATTGCAATTTTCTGGCGGCTTCCGCTCCCAAAACCACCTGCATTGGTGCTTCGAACCATACGCCAACCGAGATTTCACCACCATAAAGATCAGCATAGGCCTTGGTGGTTCCTACAATTCTTGCATTTTGATAACTATCACCTAGCGACAAAGGAATGGCCGATTCGATGTACCTGCTTCTGGTAACTTTAGCTGCTTCCTTTAGCCCAATATTCCCGGTAGGGAAATCTACATGAAAGACATTCGCCAGAATCAACTGTAGCGGACTTCCCTTGGCTCCGATCACCAGATCAATCCCTTGTGAGTTCTTACTAATCTCATTTTTAAGTTGATTAGAAATCAACAATATCAGCACCACGATAGTCACTCCAAAGGTGAGCAATAACCAACTCAATAAACTACTAAGTGGCTTGGCTAATATGCTTCGATAGCTTAAGTAGATAATATTCATAAGGTCAGCTGGTTTTTAAATTCCGACTTTACTCTACTATCATGAGTGGCGATTATCAAGGTAGCATTGCATCGATTGGCTTGTTTCGTCAACAAGTCCACTACCGCATGACAACTTTCATCATCCAGACTCGCTGTAGGCTCATCTCCAAAGATTACGTCCGGTTCATTGATAACTGCCCTGGCTATAGCCACTCGCTGCGCCTGTCCCTGACTAATTTCGTTTATTTTTTTATTTCGGATTGCTTCAATGCCCAGCTCTTTCAAAACTTCATCAATCTTGCTTTTATACTCAGGCTTCTTACCAAAAAAAGGAGCTAACAATACATTTTCATAGACCGACAACCCTTTCACCAGATGTGGCTTTTGGAAAACGAAGCCAATATGCTGACCTCTGAAATGGTCTAATTCAGATGATTTCATTGCGGCAATATTCTCACCTTCTATCCGAATTTCTCCATCCTGAGATTTTAATAAACCAGACAGTAAATGAAGAAATGTTGTTTTACCTCCTCCAGATGGACCAAGAATCAAGGAATGATCTCCTTTTACAACTTCCCAGTCAGGAAAGGTAAGTTTTGTGCCATCAGAAAAGGTATGTGAGAGGTTTTTTACTGATATCAACTATATAATTATTTAAATATTATTTTGTATATTTATTATACCCAATTATAAACATTTACCCATTCGGCTTATGCCTTTCATTGTATTCAATCTCCTCATTATTCTGTTCATTTACTGGCAATTTAAGTCTCGAATTAAGAAGCCTTATCGAAGGAATCAATTGTCCGAGTGATCTGAAACTGGTGATGGATTATATGGGTGTTTAAAAATCGAAGCATCTCTGAAAGCATTATTCTACCAGCAAGTGGATGTCTAAAAACAGCTTTCTTGAGATACTTATCTGGATAACCATCGAGAAAACTAACATATGCCTCTCTTGTTTGATTCCAATACTGCTTCATTTCATCCAAAGACTTGTCATTGTTGGGATTACTGATTGGTTTTGGCGCTTTGAATTTAAGTTTGGTCTGCAGAGCCCAAAAGTACAACCTGATTTTCAGCGAATTGAACAATGTGGCATTTGGCATATCATCTCCTGCTAGCATCTTTTTCTGACAATAGGCTAAGGCGCTAGCTTCTGAGAAAATCACATGATCTAGTATTTGTGCCATTGACCAGGTGTGCTCATTCTTCTTCCAATGAAACATGGTCTCATCCACATTGCCCAACATTTGCCAAGTGAGAGCCTTGTTTTTTTCTAACTGATCAAAGTGGGTTTGAAACTGTGAATTCATGAGCATCTTTTGATATGGTAAATTTGGGCATTGTTTACGACTTACCAAAACCCGGGAATATTGCAATAAATCACAAAAAAAAGTATATTGAGGTGACTTTCTTAGAATGTCGATAAACCACCAAAGCCGAAGCCTGATACAATTTCAGGTTGGGTCAAGCCATAGACAAGCTGATCCTATTTATTTAAGTTATTTTGAAATAATTTTGCGGTGAAAGCCACAACCAAAATCGGCAGATATTTATGCATGTTTTCGACATTATTGCCCTGTTTATTTTCCTAGCCGGGTTATTTATATTCGTCAATACCTATTTTCTAAAGCTCCCATCTTCTATTGGACTGATGATCATGGCAATTGCCTTGTCTGTCATACTGTACCTGGCGGGATTCCTGTTTCCAGGACTACAAATTGGGGCCGCCGAACTTGAAGAATATGACTATGCGGAAGTACTCTATCATGTAGTACTCTCTTTCATGCTCTTTGCAGGCGCACTTCAAATTGACTTTAAGAAACTCTCCAAACAACGTACTCCGGTTCTTGTATTAGCTACTACAGGCGTATTGATTTCAACATTCGTCATCGGAACGCTGATCTATTACATGCTGCATTGGGTAGGAATAGATCTTCACTACCTGTACTGTTTGGTTTTTGGCGCCTTGATCTCTCCTACAGATCCAATTGCTGTAACCAAAACCATCAAGCAGTTTAATCTAGCGAAAGAGCTCGAAATCAAAATACAGGGAGAATCACTCTTCAACGATGGTGTGGCAGTGGTTTTAGCACTGACACTTCTCGACATTGCTCATGCTGGAGAAGATCACCCTCTTTCTATTTTCGAAACGGTTTACATCATTGGAGCTGACATTGGTGGTGGAATTTTCATCGGCCTAATGCTTGGATACCTGGGTTACCGCTTATTGAAGTATGTGGACAATGATCAGGTAGAAGTAGAGATTCTCATCACACTAGCTGTGGTGATGGTAGGTTCATTCCTTGCGGATTTTGTACACGTATCTGCGAAACAAGCTGCTGTAGTCATGGGACTGGTGATTGGAAATGAAGGTAAAGGCGAATACGTGAGTAGCGCTGCTGGTGACTATGTATTTAAGTTTTGGAACCTGATGGAAGAATCACTTGCAGCCATGCTGTTCGTATTGATAGGCTTAGAGATGTTGGTGATTCCATGGCGACTAGACTATTTCGCTGCTGGCTTCTTTGCTGTAATCATTGTCTTATTCGGTAGATGGACCAGTGTTTTCGTGCCGATCAAGTTGATGTCTGTCAAGCGGAGTTTCAAACCGAATACCATACCGATACTAACCTGGGGAGCACTCCGTGGAGGTCTTCCGATTGCACTTTCGCTTTCACTTTCAGAGTTTCATGGTAAGGATATCATTATCACGATGACCTATATCGTAGTGGTGTGTTCTGTATTGTATCAGGGACTTTCTGTACCCCTGTTGATGCGCAGTTTTGGCTCTAAAGACTAGGTATCGCTATTGAGCGAGTCCAAATAGGAATATTCGATTCATTGATTACTTCACTGGAAATGTGGCCTGCAAAGACTTTCTCCATACCATGATGATGGTGTGTAGCTAGTAAAATAATATCAGCGCCTACTTTCTCCGCATAGTCAATGATGACTTCTCCTTCGTCTACTCCTTCTATTGCGGTAACTACATAGTCTGAGATTCTATGAAATTCAGCGAAATCGGTTAATCGTTTTTCTACTTCTCTTTGACTGGTCAAAGTATCGTCATACGCCTTGAGAATATGTACATGTGCCCCAAAATGTTCCTGAATGAATTTGAGCTGATCAATCATATCATCATCTTCTCGATTCATGTTTGTGGGAAAGACTATTTTCTGAAGATCCAATAAACTCGTCTTTGCTTTGACAACCACTACAGGACATTCAGCTCGCTTTGCTACCTTTTCCGCATTAGTGCCTACAAAGAAACTTTCCAGCCCATGAGCTCCTTCAGATCCCATGACGATCAAATCTGAGGGTTGATTAACAATAGTATCTACTAAATCACCGGTAATTTGCTGATAGTGATAATCCAGGTCTTGCAACTCTGCCATTTTCATGATGGCATCTACCCTTTCAGCCAACACTTCACTGTTCTCAGGCTCATCCACTACATGTAGCAGTATTAACTCTGATTTAAATTTCTCCACTAGTTCAGCAGCTGTACGAATGGCAAAAATGGAGCAATCAGCAAAATCTGTTGGCACTAGAATTCGTTTCATTATATTCAGGTAATAGATCGGTAGATTAAGTTAGGCTTAATTCTACTAATTTTGTTGACATATGATCATGAATTACACATACAGGACATTAATCATACTTTCTCTGACTTTTCTCATCTCATGTGGTGGAGACAAGGAAACTGCGGAGACTTCTGAGTCTCCCCGAATCAAGAATTTCAGCAAAATCATCCTTCCTGAATCCAATCAGGAAGTGGTTTATGGAGAAGCTATTTCTTTCGAAATCGGATCTTCGGAGACAGCAGATTCTATTGTTTTAGAATATGGTGATG
>CAXEKM010000355.1:0-2942 GCA_963996645.1 uncultured Marinoscillum sp. | reverse complement strand
TTCTACCAGGTAATTAGATCTTGTTTCCTGAAAGATGGAACCGATACCTCCATTCGCTCTACCGTCGTTCGTGGTACGGTCTACGTAGACATCTTTTATTTGATTGGTCACATCCGTACCGATATTCAATTTAAATGTCCAATCTGGAAGTATTTCATAGTCTGCATAGGCGACAGCCAGTGTTCTATAGCTGCTGATTTCTGCATTTTTACCATACGCAAGTGCAAGTGGATTATCTATGGAAATAAATGGTGAGCGCTGATATGTACCATCATCGTTTCTGATCGCAAGTGTTGGATCATAATTGTAAGCAGCATACAATGCTCCGTTATCTTCATTCACACCAAAAGACTGTGCAGGCACCATATCATTCTTACTATATGACGTATTCAAATTGATTCCAGCCTCTAGCTTTTTGGACACTTGAGAGTTAAGGTTTAAGCGAGCTCCATATCGCTGAAAACGTGAACTCACCACCACACCCTGTTGATCGTAATAGTTGATAGCAGCGTAGTAATTCGTCTTGTCATTTCCACCAGTCATGGAAACATTGTGATTGGAAACTGTCGCATTTTTGCGATACAATAGATCTTGCCAATCAGTACCACCATTTTCAATATCACCTACCGTCTGCTCTGCACTACCTCCTCCATCAGCAATGAGCTCATTCATCACTTGCTTGTATTCTTCAGCAGTCAGTACGTCCAATTTTTGAATGACATTTTGCCAACCTACATAACCATCATAGGCTACTTTCATTTCACCTGAGCGTCCTTTTTTAGTTGTAACGATGATCACACCATTAGCTCCTCTTGAACCATAGATTGCAGTAGCGGAAGCATCTTTCAAAATTTCAATCGACTGAATATCTGCAGGATTTATTGCACTAAGTGGATTGGAAGGAGTTCTAGATGATGGGAATGATGCACCAGAACCACCTGTCAAGGCACTGTTATTGATAGGCAGACCATCAATTACATAAAGTGGTCCGGTACCTGCGGTAAATGAACTAGCTCCACGAATACTGATTGAAACACCTCCACCAGGCTCAGAGCTATTTTGAACCACATTCACACCAGCAGCTCTACCTTTAAGCATCTGGTCCATAGAAGTATTTACGCCCTGATTGATGTCGTCCGCTTTCACTGACACTACAGATCCTGTCATGTCAGATTTTTTCACGGTACCATAACCAACCACAACTACCTCTTCCAGGCTTTGATAATCCGGCAAAAGTTTCACATTGATATCTGCAGAAGTAGCTATTACTTCTACGGGCTCATATCCTACGAACGAAACAAGTAGGACTGCCCCCTCTTCAACAGACAACGTGAACCGTCCATCAATATCGGTAATGGTTCCATTGGTTGTTCCTTTTTCTACAATAGTAGCACCGGGAAGAGCTTCTCCATTCTCATCGGAGACTATCCCTGAAACGGTGATTTGCTTGAGAATCTCAACAATGGCTTCTTCTTTCTTTTCCGCTTTCTTGATGAAGATGGTATTATCCACTCTTTTGAAGGACACACCGGCCTCTTCAGATATCAGACGAAGCAAATCTCCAAGGCTTTTGATATCATCCGCCAATTTGATTTGATTGGACTGAACTTCTCCATCGATATAGGAAAAATAGAAGTCAGTAGTACGCTCCACTTCCGTCAGCAACTCACTGAGACTTGCCGGGTTGTGTAATGTCAGCTCTACAGCAATTTCATTGACACTTTTATTTTGCGCATTGCTACCTACTGCAAAAGCGAAGGTGTACAGGGAGAGCTGCACAATGACGCCATAAATACAGAGTTTTGACACCTTGATTAGTTTTTTGTGTAAATTTGGTTTCATACATTTCTTGTTTTTGGTAATGGTTATCAAAGACAACTAAGCCCACAGTACCTGGATTCATTTGGCGATGCACTCAGGGATGTGGGTTTTTCATTTTTCACATAGGCAAAAGCTTTTTGGTAATCATTTTAGGGTTACTTTATTTCCTTTAATCTCGTATTTGAACTCATACAAATAAGACAATCCAACGAGTACATGCTCTAGTGAGCTATTCTTAAACACTCCCGAGAATGTCCCTTTTTGACTAAAATCTTTCTCTGCATTTATGGAGACGCCATACCAGTTTTCCAGTTCCTTGATAATGTCCTCAAACTCATCGTTTTTGAAATAGAGAATTTTATCTTTCCATCCATAGAGCTCCATCGGATCAAACTTCCTTTTAATCATTTGTTTCTCCACTTCATCATAAGACACCATCTGATTAGGCTCCAGAATCACTTCTGACTGAGCATCAGAATTGGTAAACGAAACACGACCTGTAGCAACTGCTACGCTGACTGTATTTTCGCGATCATATGTTCTGATATTGAAAGAGGTACCCAATACCTTCACCTCTGAGTCTCCAAAACGAACATAAAATGGCCTGGAAGTATCATGGGTCACTTCAAAAAATGCCTCACCTGTTAGTTTCACCACTCGTTTCTCCTGATCAAATACACTCGGGAACTCAATATTGCTGGATGCATTCAGGATGACAATAGTCCCATCGGGTAACTTGGTCGTCATTTTTTGACCAGGATTCGTCGACTTCTGCATCATAATGACAGGTATTGCTTTGGCAACAACCTGATCTGATTCACCAGAACGCATTAACAATAACACAATGACCGCACATAAAGCAATCAAGGCAGAGGCAGCCACCCCATATACATACCAAGAACGTCTGGAGCTCTTTTTCACAGCAAGAGGTGTTGCTTGAGTTTGGTCAATTCTAGCTTGCAACTCTTCCCAAACCAGCTCCTCCATATCTTCGAGCTCATCTGGAGTGGTCTTCGTATATCCCTCCAGTTTTGCCAGCAGTTGGGCATTGACAGGATCCTCAACAACCCATTGCTGAAGCTCTGCCAATTCATTCGACGTTATTTCTTTATTGATATATT
>CAXEKM010000354.1:0-2395 GCA_963996645.1 uncultured Marinoscillum sp. | reverse complement strand
TTCAGGTCGGTATACTTTCACTCCATGCTTTTCAAAAACTGCATTGAAAGCATCCATCTCAGGCACCATATCCTTTTCTAATGGATATGTTCCGTCTTTAATATGCTCTGCAGATTTAGGATCATAAGCATCTTCCAGCTTAGGAGTTCCGCCGAAACTTTCAGCTGTACCTAGTACCACAGCCTCAAGGGGTGATGTTTCGTCTTTTATATTAAGCTTGATCATTGAGTTGGTTTATTTGAAAATCAGTCCGCAAAACTAAAAGATTGAAAACATATTTAGGTCTCATCAAATATTAATATTAGCTGCACAGTGTTTTGCTTTTTTTTTGTCAATATTGTGCCTCTTTTATACTTTGAAATTCTAATGCCTTTCTTATGAAAAGCTACGCAGACTTAATTGAACAGACGTTTTACTTTCCTACCAAGGAGTTCAAGGTTGAAAATAATCAACTTTGGTTTCATGATGTCAATCTGATGGAAATCATCGAGGAGTACGGAACTCCTCTGAAATTGAGCTACTTACCAAAGATTAGTCAAAACATTCAGTTTGCGAAAAAAATATTTAATGACGCCATACAAAAGCAGAAATACGATGGTACTTATACCTACTGCTATTGTACAAAATCATCTCACTTCCGATTTGTATTGGAAGAAGGTTTGAAAAATGATATCCATTTGGAGACCTCTTCTGCATATGATATTCCAATCATCAGAAGACTTCATGAAACTGGCCATTTCTCAAAAGACAGAATGGTTGTTTGTAATGGATTTAAAAGACCATTATACCTACAATACATCGCTGAGATGATCAATGATGGATTTAAGAACACCATGCCAGTTCTAGACAACCTTGACGAATTAGCGTATTACCATGACAATGTTGATGGCGAATTCAAGGTTGGAATCAGAATTGCTGCTGACGAAGAGCCAAATTTTGCATTCTATACTTCTAGGCTCGGCATTAGATATGGAGACATTGTTCCTCATTATAAAGAAATGATTGCTGGCACTAAGGCCAAATTGAAATTGCTTCATTTCTTCATCAATACAGGTATAAAAGACACAGCATACTACTGGAGTGAATTAAGCAGATTCATCTACAAGTACTGTGAATTGAAGAAGATCTGTCCTGATCTAGATACTATTGATATCGGTGGTGGATTTCCTATCAAGAACTCATTGGGCTTTGAATATGATTATGCTTACATGGCTGAGCAAATCATTTCCAATATCAAATGGATCTGTCAGAAGAACCACGTTCCGGTTCCAAATATCATCTCTGAATTTGGATCGTTTACTGTTGGTGAAAGTGGAGCTACGATCTACAGTGTATTGAACTCTAAGCTGCAAAATGACAAAGAGCTTTGGTACATGATGGATGGATCATTCATCACACATATGCCTGACGTTTGGGGTCTCAATGAGAAGTTTATCATGCTTCCTGTCAACCATTGGGATAATCCATTCCACAGAGTAAACATCGGTGGATTAACTTGTGATAGCCAGGATTATTATGACTCTGAGGCACACATTGGTGAGGTATTCTTACCAAGAACGGATGAAGACGAAACATTGTACTTCGGCTTCTTCCACACGGGAGCTTATCAAGAGTCTTTAGGAGGCTATGGGGGTATCCAACATTGCTTAATTCCTGCACCGAAACACATTATCATCAACAAAGATGAAAATGGGAAGGTAACCTCTGAATTATTCGCTCCAGAGCAGGAAAGTGAGCAAATGATGAAAATTTTAGGATACGGAAAGTCTTAAAAATCAGTTATATTAAAAGGAACCGTGCATAGAAACCTCGTCATCATACCAACATACAACGAAAAGGAGAACATCCGTGACATTACAAATGCAGTAATGACGCTTCCGGTGCCTTTTGAATTGTTGATTATTGATGACGGGTCTCCTGATGGTACAGCTGATATCGTAAGAGAACTGCAAACAGAATTTCCAAACAGAATTCACCTTATCCAGCGAGAAGGAAAACTCGGACTAGGCACAGCCTACATTCGGGGATTTGCCTTTGCCGTAGAACATGGATATGACTATATCTATGAAATGGATGCGGATTTTTCTCACAACCCAAACGATTTAGTGGCACTTTATGAAGCTTGTGCCAATGGAGGTGCAGACCTGGCCATTGGGTCCAGATACATCAAAGGAGTAAATGTGGTTAACTGGCCAATGGGGCGTGTATTGATGTCTTATTTTGCCAGTATCTATGTTCGACTAGTCACAGGGTTACCGATTAAAGACAGCACTGCTGGTTTCAAATGCTACCACAGAAGTGTGTTGGAAACCATCGATCCCGAGAAAATCCACTTTATTGGTTATGCTTTCCAGATTGAGATGAAGTTCACTGCATGGAAGCACGGCTTCCATAT
>CAXEKM010000353.1:0-3665 GCA_963996645.1 uncultured Marinoscillum sp. | reverse complement strand
TTGTACTTTCTCAGTTCATTGAAGCTACTACTCAAGATCCACAGGCTATTGTCTATCCCAGGAGTGCATTCATTTGCTAGTTCGTCTGAATACTTACTTAGGTCATAAGAGTTGGAGAAAGTATTGAATCTATCAAGGTAGTAGAATTCTTGCGGGCTTCTATAGAATAGGAATACTTTGAGGCGATTCCATGCAGCTATTGAGGTGACAGGGAAGTTGGCTATTGCTGAGTAGAATTCACTTTCGTTGCCGTTCTGGCTAAATCGATGGAGGTTGCCTGTGGAGGTACCTAGATAAACTTGGTTTTGATTATCAATAGAGTAGCTCGTTATCTTTTCATTGATTATAAGAGTATCTATCAATTGCCATTCTTGTGCTGAAGAAGAAAGACTAAGTAGGAGAAATAAAACAGATAAATATTTACTCTTCATACTTCAAGCTTTTCACCTCAGTGTTACTGATTTCGATGAATTGAGAATTTTCTATCCATTCCCCTGTGTTGTAGTAGCGAGCATCAGTTCCAACCGACATGTCCAGAATCATGTGTCTATGTCCAAAAATGTAGTAATCATGATGATTTGATTCCTCTACATCCATGCAGTGGATGAAAATGGGTTCTTTTTCTCCTAAGAATGGATCATCATGACCTTTGCTATGCCCTGACCATGCGGTGGCCAATTTGATGCCCAAATCCGGATGAATCCACCTAAAACCCCATTGTGCTAGTTTATTGGTGAAGATACTTTTGAAAAACTTGAACTTATGGTCTCCTGGGCCAAGACCATCCCCATGACCAATTTGTATTTTATGCTTTCCAATCAGGAATGATTTAGGCTCTCTATGGATGGTTGCATCAAGCTCTTGTTCAAAATAATCAAACATCCAGATGTCATGATTTCCGGTGAAGAATATTAAGTCAATACCTAAACTTTTCAATTCTATTAGTTTAGCATAAAACCGAAGAAAACCTTTTGGTACTACTTGCTTATACTCAAACCAAAAATCAAATAAGTCTCCAGCCAGGATGATAACCTGAGCATTGTGCTTGATTGAATCTAGCCATCTACCAATTTTCTCTTCACGGATTTGACTTTCCTTTACGCTTGGATGACCCAAATGGAAATCACTGGCAATATAGATTCGCTTATCTGCTGGTAAATTTTCGTAAGTAGTAATCATAAAAAAAGGGAGCCGAAAATCAGCTCCCCAATATAATCAATGTTATTATTAGACTTACTTGTTATCTTCTTCCAGTGGCTCTTCTACAGAATCTTCAGAAGGTTTTGGTTTGTCTTGTTCGCTTTCTACTTCTGTCCGAATGTTCGCTTTGATCTTTTCGATGTTATCAGCTTTCTTCTTTGCTTCAGCTGCTTCTTGCTCATCACGCTCATCGTTGATGTTTTTCGTCTGAGTAAACTGCTCGTAAGTTGTCTGATGTTCGAAAGGTCTCTTTCCGATTAGCTCTTCTAGATCAGCTTGGAAAATGATCTCTTTTTCCAGAAGTTTCTGAGCTACAATCTCCAGTTCATTACTTCTTTCTTTCAGAAGATTCTTAGTGTGATCGTATGCTTCATCGATAAGCTTTTTCACTTCTTTATCGATCAATTCAGCTGTTGCTTCAGAGTATGGTTTTTGGAAGTTGTACTCAGATTGTTTGCTGTCATAGTAGGAGACGTTTCCAATCTTATCATTCATACCATAAATGGTTACAATGCTGTAAGCTACTTTAGTAATTCTTTCCAAATCACTCAATGCTCCTGTTGAGATTTTACCGAAGATCAACTCTTCAGCTGCGCGACCACCAAGAGCCATACACATCTCATCAAATAACTGCTCTGTTTGATACAAGAACTGCTCTTTTGGTAAATACTGCGCATACCCCAAGGCAGCCACACCTCTTGGAACAATACTTACTTTCACCAAAGGATCTGCATGCTCAAGGAACCAACCAGCTACCGCATGGCCAGCTTCGTGATATGCAACGATCTTTTTCTCCTCTGGAGAGATAATTTTATTTTTCTTCTCAAGACCACCGATTACTCTATCTACGGCATCCTGGAAATCTTGCATATCTACAGCTTTCTTATTTCTACGAGCAGCTATCAATGCGGCTTCGTTACAAACGTTAGCTATTTCTGCACCTGCAAATCCTGGAGTTTGAGCTGCAAGTTTCTTTGGATCTACATCTTCTTGAAGTTTAATTGGCTTCAAGTGTACTTTAAAGATCGCTTCTCTACCAATGATGTCTGGTTTGTCAATGCTGATTTGTCTATCAAAACGTCCTGGTCTTAGCAATGCTGAATCCAATACGTCTGGACGGTTTGTAGCAGCAAGAATGATTACTCCGGAGTCAGTTGAGAATCCATCCATCTCTACCAAGAGAGAGTTCAAAGTATTCTCACGCTCATCATTAGAGCCTGGCATTTGACCTTTACCTCTAGATCTACCAATTGCATCGATCTCATCAATAAATACGATACATGGCGCTTTTTCTTTTGCTTGCTTAAACAAGTCTCTAACTCTAGCTGCACCCACACCTACGAACATCTCAACAAAGTCAGAACCTGACAATGTGAAGAACGGTACGCCAGCTTCTCCAGCTACAGCTTTTGCTAATAAGGTTTTACCTGTTCCCGGAGGTCCTACTAGGAGTGCGCCTTTAGGAATCTTACCACCTAAATTGGTGAATTTTCCAGGGTTTTTAAGGAAATCTACAATCTCCTTAATTTCTTCTTTCGCCTCTTCAAGACCAGCAGCATCGTTGAAAGTGATTTTCACTTTATTCTCAGCGTCGAATAGTGCTGCTCTTGATTTTCCAATGTTGAAGATTTGTCCACCAGGGCCTCCGCCACCAGTCATTCTTCTCATCAAGAACCAGAAACCGAAAATAAGAAGGAAAATGAATCCCCAGTTGAAGAACAAACTAGTTAGATCTTGTCTGTCTTCTGCTTCGTACCCAATTCGTTGATCCTCTGGAAGCTCAGACATCAGTTCTTCAAACTTCTTGTCGAATACTTCAGGGCTAATTACCTTGAATTCATAGTGCGGTCCTGCGTTATTTGAAAAAGGAGATTGCTCCTCTAAATCAATCTTGTATTTCGTGTTTTGAAGCGCCTCAGGTTTTAGAGTTACTTCAACTACATCCTGATTTTTGATCAGAACCACTCGCTTCACATCGTTTGCCAACACCATCTGCTCGAATCGCTTCATTGGAATGGTCTTGGCTGAACTGTTCTTGGTAAAATATGAAAAACCGAACACGACCGTAATCAATACTACGATAATCAATAGTTGATAATTAGGCCTGTTTGGCTTCCCTCCCATGAGTGGTTTTTGTTGTCTCGGTTTGTCCGCCATTATATATTTATCCTCAAATGTTTATTCCTACAACGCTCATCAGAGATTTTAGTTCTCTGAATCAATATTAGTGATTTTTGCGTCACCCCACAGCTCTTCTAAGCCGTAGAAAGAACGCTTCTCTTTGTTGAATACGTGTGCCACAACGTCTACATAATCTATGATTATCCATTCATTGTTTTGTTTTCCCTCACGTTTCCATGGATTTTGCTTGGTATGCTTGTGAACTTCTTCTTCTACAGAATCAGAAATCGCATCGATTTGGGTATCGGAGTTACCTGAGCAAAGTACAAAATAATCTGCTATTG
>CAXEKM010000352.1:0-3352 GCA_963996645.1 uncultured Marinoscillum sp. | reverse complement strand
GGAGTTGGAGGACAGGTTCAGGTTCAAAAAGAGGAAGTAGGTATAAAACTTAATGTCCTACCGACGGTAAATACAGATGGATATATTACAGTCAAGGTCGAGCCAGAGGTGTCAACTATATTTGAATTTATTGGCCCAGATGCTAATATACCAAGAGTTAAAAGCAGAATGTCATCTACTACTATAAGAGTAAAAGATGGCGAATCAATAATTATTGGTGGCCTTTTAAGTAATGATAAAAAAGAAACATCTTACAAATTTCCTGTGTTACACAAATTACCTTGGCTTGGGAAAAAGTTATTTACATCTAATGGAATTATTGAAAGAAAAACAGATTTAATCATCCAAATTACTCCTAAAATTATCCAAGATGAGTATACGGGTATAGCAAAGTCAGCTGCTATAAAAAAGTATGAGGACTATGTCATTGAAGACGCATATAAATCGGATGAGAAAACCACTAATCCAAATTCTGAAAAGGAAGAAGGGCAATAATTATGAAAACCTTAAAATTTTATATATTCTCCCTGTTTACCATTTGTTTACTCGTTGGTCTGTCTTGCGATGATAGAGTTCCGACAACTTCAAGTGCTGCCGTTGAATCTGGGGCTCTTGAGTTATCCTATGTATTTGTTACAGGTGAAACTTCCAACCCAACTGTTGTAGGAGAGGTCCTCTCCGATCCAAGCGCTAAAACTTCTGTTATAGTTGTTGCACGCCTTTTGGATGCTGATGGAAATGGAGTTAATGATAAATCGTTACAATTCTCTAGTGATGTAGATGGAGATTTTGATACTTCAGATCCATCTACAAAATATGTACCTAATTTCAAAGAATATGGTTACCCTGATATGGGGGGTAATGGCTACGCTTATGCAAGATTTACACCTAAGGATGATGTAAGTAAGGTCGAAACTGCTGCATCTTCAGGTGCAATCATAACTGTAAAATACACGACTGATATTATAGATAATGTAGAGTTCTCAGTTTTTAACAGTAAGGATCTCATTTGGCCATATACAATGAACATAACTGCAGAATCTCAGATTGGATTGGGTGAGAATAGTGCTTTTGAGGTTTTGCTTCAAAATAAGTACGGAGATGAACTTTCAGGGGTGCGACTTGTAATAGAATCTGAAAATGGAAGTATTGCTTGTGGCGATACTTGTTACACCGATGCTACCGGAAGAGTAAATACAACATTTGAGTCTTATGGCTTTAGTGAAAATGTCGGTCCTGGAAATGTAAATACTTCATTCTATCACCCAACAATAGCTGATACAGTAACTGAAGCAAAACAGATCGTAATTGGAACAGAGAGTGCTGTTGGATCCTGTGCCTATATAGAGATTCCATCATCAAGTCCCAGTGAGATCGTTGTAAAAGATGGAGGTGGAATTGAGTCTACAGATATTAAGGCAGAGGTTTACGACAGTAATGGGAATTTATTAACCACTCCTGTTACCGTTAATTTTCGATTAGAACCTGTTTTAGCAGGTACTTATTTAAATTCCCCTGAAGTTACGAATGTGAATGTTGAATCAGTTAACGAGATTGCAACGGTCTCATTAAATAGTGGTACAGAACCAGGTCCAGTTAGAATTATTGCCACTGCAAATACAGCAGAAACTTCAATTTGTGATTCATCGAACACTGATTTAGAGAGTATTACAGTTCCTGTAATCATCGCATCTGGAGCTCCCTATCACATTGAAGCTGAGTATGATCCCAATAGTACCGAAGCTATTGGGGGTGGTTTTTATCAGACGGAATGCGCTGCAATTGTTTACGATAAGTGGTACAATCCAGTTGAAGACTCTACTTATGTATACTGGAATATAAACCCACTTCCTCCAGACACTTTAATTGATGCTTTTGTGGAAGGTGTTAGCTACACAAATAATGAAGGAATTTTAAGCGGGACAGCTACCTCTGGAGTAGCTAGATCCAATATTGTTTACTCTACTGACGCTATTGGAGATATCGGTCAGGTTCGTGCACTAACCTTTGGTACTAATGGTGACTCTGTGGCATCATTCATCAATGAAGGTCAAGGTGATGCTACACTGTTTTTTCTTCCTGGTCAGCTTTCTTTACTAGCAAACGCCACCTATTGGGATTTTAGCCTTAGTGGAAACCCCGCATTAATTCAAGTTAGTGCGCTGGTAATTGATTTCTATGGAAACCCGGTTTATGATGCACCTGTAGCCTTTAATGGAACTGGTGTCAATGCTTGGTATGAATTTGGCTATGAGACTTATACTGATGAAGGTGTCCTAGGTGCTGGAGTTGGAGATGGTTGCTTCTCCTGGCGAGATTATGGTGCAGACGATAACCCAGAAACATTAGATATGGGAACCTTCAATGAAAAACATGATGCTTTTGATATCGATGGTGATGGAGTTGCAGACACTGCTGAAGTTTCAGAGCCTTTTGATGATTTTGGACAGGACGGTGTCGAAGGGACATTCGATGAAGGAGAGGGGAATGGATATTGGGATGGATACTCAATGATAAACTGTGAGCCTGTTGTTAGAACAGATGCTGATGGATATGCTAGAATTATAGTTGAGTTTGATCAAGCTCTTTGTACGCTTGCCAATGTTGATGATACTACTACCCCAAGCACTTGCACATATGATGATTTCACAGCTTCATTATCTGCAACATTGTTGATTCCTGAAATCACTACTAGTGATCCACTAGATATTCTTCTTGTCAGGTCTCCAGCTGCATGCCCTTGATACAAGTATATAATAAATTAGGAATAACATTATGAGTTCAAACTACAATCCTCAATTTGCTAAATTAGGAGAAATTCTTGTTCACAAAGGCAAGGCTACCGAAAGCGGAATCAATGAAGCTTTGGCTCAACAGAAAACAACAAATGATAAAATAGGAACTACGTTAATAGAGATGGGATTTATTGAGGAAGATGACTTCACTTCTGCATATGCTGAGCAATTAGGATATAGAAAAGCTGATAATTTTATTCTTTTAGAGGCTGATTCTGATGTCGCGAGTTTGATTCCTGAAGATTTTGCTAGAGAAAATCGAGTTCTAGCCGTTCAGAAAAGTGATACTACGATAACAGTAGCCATGGAAGATCCGGAGGATGTGGTTGCTGTTGATTCTGTGAAAAGGTTAACAAATTTAAATCCTGATATTTTAGTAGTTGGACCAGAACTCTTGGGAAAGGCTTTAGATAAAGTATACGGAGATATTCAAAAAACAGCTGAAGTTGCTGAAACCATTGACAGCATAACTGTTGTCTCAGGAGATGAAGGATCACGAGAAGAAGTTGACCTGTCTCCTGATAAAGCGTCAGATGAAGACGCTCCAATTGTGAAGC
>CAXEKM010000351.1:0-4124 GCA_963996645.1 uncultured Marinoscillum sp. | reverse complement strand
TTTTGGATATTGATATTATACGTAATGGAGCAATTCTTTCTGCATGCAGTGTGAGTTATCTTTTGTTGGTTTACTTCATTAGAAAGCTTTGGGTCAAAGAAATTTTGGTGGCTCTGGTTTATAGTGTCGGAATTTACCTAGCTCCAATGAGTAAGATTGATTCTGTTACCTACTTGGATATACTCTTAATCCTACAACTATCGGGAGTTGCATTTCTTAACCTCCTTATTTTCTCTTTTTATGATCGGAAATCAGATTTGGAGGATGGATTTAATTCGTTGGTTTTAAGGTTAGGCGATCATAGATCCAGAATACTTATAATAGTGACGGCATTACTGGTTTTACTATGCTGCGTTACGTTAGGACTTAATGAACCAATACAGTTGTTGTACACTCTTATGGATCTTATACTGTTTCTAATTTTTCTTTTGCCAACTTTCTTTACTCAATCAACACTTTATCGTGTGATTGGTGATGGTATTTTTTATTTACCAGGGTTTTTCCTTCTGCTTGCATGAGAGTGGATAATATAGCAATATGGTATGATGCCATGGCTAGGTTTGTATTTGGAAAATCTTGGAAAAGGATACAATCTGTTGCGATTTCGGAACTTAATGCACATCAGCAGGTTTTAATTTTAGGCGGTGGTTCGGGGGCCATTTTAGAACAGTTAAACACTCCTAAGATTACTTATCTAGAATTATCCAAAAAGATGATCAGTCAAGCTCAAGTAAGGCCCATTAAAGGAACAATTGACTGGGTTCATGCTGATTTTCTGAGCTGGCAAACTGTACAGAAATTTGATGCGATTTATTGTCCCTTTTTCCTGGATGTATTTCCCGAGTCTGAATTAAATGCCGTCATTGAGAAGGTTAAAAAATCCATGAAATCAGGCGCCAGACTTTATGTACTGGACTTTCAAAGAGGGAATGGGTTTCAGCGAGTACTTACGGAGCTAATGGTTCTGTTTTTTCGAATTTTCTCAGGGTTAAAAGCGAATAGATTACTCAACATTCATTCAATTCTTGAACAAGGTGGCTTTCGGCTTGAGAAAGAAGAACTGTACTACGGCAGGTGGATATTCTATCGCGTTTTTAAATTAAGCCATTAAGGAATCAAACTCTTTTGGCTAGGACGAGCTGTGGTTTATTTACATGATCCTTAAATCCGATTAGGTAGAATTCTCCGCCATCTTTCACCTTCAATTTTTTCTTTAATTCATCCGGTTTCTGAGGGTAGTTTTTGGTCAATACATTCACTTTTCCATCCCCAATGAATTTCCCAATATTCTTCTTGTTTACGTCTGATTGCAGAATTTCGAATACTCTCCCTGGGAAGTTGTCTATCAATGTATCTGAAGTGTATAAATGGGTGTTGACAGCTATTTTGTGGAGTTTATACTGTGATCCAATAAGTTTAAATGCTCCGGCCTTAATGATCGAACTGTTCGGGTCGTATAAATACCTTTGAGGTTCAGAAAAACTTGATGTAGCAGTCTTTTCATTGCTGGTACAAAAAGAATAGGATGGTTGTGCAGTATCTAGATTCACACATTTAATAATGGGCTCATCAGGAGCCTCAGTTTGATAATCAAGGAGGAAAAGGACTTCCTTCACTTCATTTCTTACACTCACCACATGCACTTCCTTTACTTGCTCTAGTTGACTAACAGCAAGTGAAATGTCGATCATTGGAGCTGCTTTGATTAATACTTTGTCCGCTTTTATTCTGAATGAAGACAGGAGCTCAATCACATTGGGAGAACAGTCCTCAAAAAGGAAAACACGCGACTTTTGTTCACTTCGTCTGGCAGGGTCAATGAAGAAAGAAGTATTTGTTCCTACTTCACTGATAAACTCCTCAGCAGTACTATGGTGAGCAGTGATGCCTGGTTTTGAAAGTACTTTAAGATTATGACGGAAAACCTGATGAATTTGCTCATTCATCTCTACGTGGTGAACTTCATTGAATTGGTCTGAAAGATACATTGTATCTATTCCCATTCCTCCCGTTAGGTCTACTAGTGTGTTTCCTGAAAAAATACTGGCTTTATATGTACCAGTTGCCGGAGATGAACATTGCTCCAAAGATAAGGGGGGAGGCATAATCAATTCATAATTGCCATACCAATCCGGAAGCTTGGTTTTGGATTTTCTCCTACTAAGAATTTGATCCGCAATAAATGTGATTTGTTTCTTAAACTCTGTGGGAGGATTAAGTAAGAGCTTTTGAATGTCAGTTGACTCATTTTCTCGAATGAAATTAACTATGTCAGGAGAAGTGAGGATTTCAATTGAATTCATGAATGTACTATTTCAGCACATAGGTAGCGAGTAATTTTTGGATATCGTAAACGTTTACCGACTTATTGAATTTCTTTTGAATGGAAGGTACTGATTCACTCGATATCCATATTTTGAGTTCTGCATCTAGATCAAATGTTCCGGCGGTTTCAATGCTAAAGCGAGTGATGCTTTTATAAGTAACAGAAAAGTATTCCACTTTTTTCCCAGTGACTCCTTGTTTGTCTACGAGTATTAATCGTTTATTAGTGAAGATGAAGGTATCTCTGATGAGTTTGAAACCTGTTTCTATCGTTTCTTCTGGAATTAGGAGTTGAGCGTAATCCGCTTGTAATTTCTCATTGTCAACAGTTCCTGCGTTGCCTAGTATTGATGAAAGTATTCCCATTGAACTTCAGTTTAGTTAATAACCACTACGTTAATAGGAATGTTATCAAATAAAAACGGCTTATGGAAATACCACAAGCCGTTTATTGTATTTGAAATCTGATTGGTCTTTTAGAATACGAGACTATTCTCCATCATAAACTCTGCGATTTGCACTGCATTGGTAGCTGCACCCTTTCTTAAGTTATCAGCTACGATCCACAGGTTCAATGATTTCGGCTGTGTTTCGTCTCTTCTTACTCTACCCACAAAAACCTCATCTTTCTGATGTGAGTTTAACGGCATAGGGTAGATATTATTTTTCGGATCATCTTCTAAGATTACTCCTGGTGTCTTAGCGATGATTGATTTTACTTCTTCTAAATCAAATTCATTGTCGAATTCAATGTTTACAGACTCAGAGTGTCCACCTACGGTTGGGATTCTCACACAAGTAGCTGTTACTTTTACGTTCTCATCCTGTAGAATTTTAACGGTCTCTTTCACCATTTTCATTTCTTCCTTGGTGTAGTCATTCTCCTGGAACACATCTATATGAGGCAAAACGTTCATATCGATTTTGTATGGATAAGCCATTTCGCCTTCCACTCCAGCACGCTCGTTCATCATTTGATCAACCGCTTTTTTACCTGATCCAGTTACTGATTGGTAAGTAGAAACAACCACACGGTTGATCCCATATTTTTTATGCAATGGTCCTAACACCAATACCATCTGAATAGTAGAACAGTTAGGGTTTGCGATGATTCGATCGTCTATTCTAAGATCACTTCCATTAACTTCTGGAACGATCAATTTCTTTTCTGGATCCATTCTCCAGGCAGATGAGTTGTCAATTACGACTGTTCCTGCTTCAGCGAATTTTGGAGCCCACTCTAGAGAAGTACTACCTCCAGCAGAGAAAAGTGCGATATCTGGTTTTTGATCTACCGCGTCCTTTAGTCCAATTACCTTGTAAGTCTTACCTTTGAATGTGTACTCTTTACCCACTGATCGCTCAGATGCGACTAACAACAATTCATCGAACTGTACATTTCGCTGCTCGATGACTCTCAACATTTCCTGGCCTACCAATCCGGTGGCACCCACAACAGCAATTTTCATTTTAATAAGGATTACGACTAACGTCTACAAAATAATATTTTAGTAAATTTAATTTTTGGCGAATTTAATATAAGATGAGCTTAAGAACCACTCTTTTTCCAATTATCCTTCTTTTTTGTTCCTACGGAATGGCTCAGGTTTCGGATGACTTTTCGGATGGGGATTTTACATTGGGATATGAATGGTCTGGGAATATTGCTGACTTTGAAATTGACGGAAGCAATAGCTTGCATCTCAACGCACCTGCAGCTACATCCGAATCGTATTTGGTAGTAGCTAATTCCTTCGCGCAAGAAACCACTTGGGAGTTTTATGTTGAAATGGATTTTA
>CAXEKM010000350.1:0-9450 GCA_963996645.1 uncultured Marinoscillum sp. | reverse complement strand
TGTAGGTGCTATGTTGGCTGCATCTACAGGAATAGTTGGAGCAACGGTAGTCACCATGGGGTTGATTTCTCTGCCTACCATGCTCAAGCGGGGTTATGGGCCAAGATTAAGCACAGGAGTCATTGCCGCTTCTGGAACTCTCGGTCAAATAATTCCTCCATCAGTGGTGCTGGTTTTACTAGGTAGTGTGTTGAATGTGTCCGTTGGAGATTTATTTGTTTCAGCCATTATCCCGGGGGCAGGATTGGTGTTATGCTACCTCATTTATATTGTTATCTACTCGTTCATTTTCCCGGAAAGAGTTCCTGCAATGCCAAAAGAAGAAATCAAGCGGTTTCGAGAGCAGGGATTAACCAAAGAAGTATTGACTTCTTTCATCTTTCCTTTTCTCCTTATTTTGGCAGTGCTAGGTTCCATCTTTGCAGGGATTGCTTCACCTACAGAAGCTGCAGGTGTTGGAGCGTTTGGCTCTATGATTTTGGCAGCTGTAGATGGAAAGTTCAAACTGCCAGTGCTGAAGGAAGTGATGAAAGAAACGACCATGCTCACCTCTATGGTGTTCATGATTCTAGTTGGAGCAACAGCTTTTTCATTGGTCTTTAGAGGGATGGAAGGAGATAAGCTTTTTCTAAATATTATTGAAGATGCACAACTAGGGGCTACTGGGTTTTTGTTGCTAGTTATGCTGTTGGTATTTATTGCAGGGTTCTTCATTGACTTTATTGAGATTGTCTTCATCATTGTTCCGGTTGTAGCTCCAATTATGGTTGCTATGGGGATTGATTTGATCTGGGTTGGGATTTTACTAGCCATTAACCTGCAGACGTCATTCTTGACACCACCATTTGGGTTTGCGTTGTTTTATCTCAAAGGTGTAGCGCCTCCTGAAGTCAAGACTGTACATATTTATCAAGGGATCATTCCATTTGTATTGATTCAGCTGGCTTTCATGATTCTGCTATTTGTCTTCCCTGAATTGACTTCTTTATTGTAATTCTCTGACACAATGACTGAATAATGGAGTTGGTAAGCTGTATTCAAGTCAAAATGTCTTAAAAAATCAGTTGGCTCGTCATTTGATATTCTCTGGTCAAGGGGAAAATCAGACGAAAATGAACTTTAATAATTATACAATCAAATCGCAGGAGGCATTGCAAAAGGCAACAGAAATTGCCAGCAGCAATGACCAGCAGGTAATAGATACAGGGCATCTGATGCAAGCAATTATGCAGTCAGATGAAAACCTGATTTCTTTCTTGTTAAAGAAATTGGGTGCTTCTCGTCAAACCATTGCCGGGAAGTTAGAAGAGTTAATTAAATCCTATCCTAAGGTTTCTGGAGGGCAACCTTATTTGTCAAGTCAAGCGCATGCAGCTTTGCAAAAGGCGGAGAAATACCTCAAGGAGTTTGGTGACGAGTATGTTGCTGTAGAGCACATGATTTTAGGATTGTTGGCAGGATCAGATAAAACTGCTCAGATTCTAAAGGATGCTGGATTTGAGGAGAAGGGCTTGATTTTGTCAATAAACGAACTTAGAGGAGGAGAAAAAGTAACAGATCAGAATGCTGAGTCTAAATACAGAAGTTTAGAGCGCTACTCCAAGAATCTGAATGATCTGGCAAAGAAAGGTAAGATTGATCCGGTTATTGGTCGGGATGAAGAAATCAGAAGGGTGCTGCAAATCTTGGCTCGAAGAACCAAGAATAACCCAATCTTATTAGGTGAGCCAGGTGTTGGTAAGACGGCCATTGTAGAAGGATTAGCACAGAGAATCGTGGATGGTGATGTTCCCGAAAACTTGAAATCAAAAACCATCATCTCATTGGATATGGGATTGTTGGTGGCAGGAGCCAAATACAAAGGTGAGTTCGAAGAGCGACTAAAAACCGTCATCAAAGAGGTAACAGATAGCGATGGAGAAATCATTCTCTTCATTGACGAGATCCACACTTTGATTGGTGCTGGAGGTGGTGGAGAAGGCGCAATGGATGCTGCTAACTTATTGAAACCAGCACTCGCTAGAGGTGAGCTTCATGCAATTGGCGCTACAACCCTAAAAGAATATCAGAAATATATCGAGAAAGATAAAGCTTTGGAGAGACGCTTCCAGGGAGTTATCATCGATGAGCCTTCTGTTCCAGATGCCATTTCGATCCTTCGAGGTATCAAGGATAAATACGAAGTACACCATGGGGTGAGAATCAAAGATGATGCGGTAATCGCTTCTGTGGAGCTTTCCAATAGATACATTGCTGATCGTTTCTTGCCGGACAAGGCTATTGACTTAATGGATGAGGCAGCATCCAAACTTCGTATTGAGATCGACTCATTGCCAGAAGAATTAGATGAGTTGAATCGTAAAATCATGCAGTTGGAGATTGAGCGTGAAGCGATTCGAAGAGAGAAAGACAAAGTGAAGGAGTCCGAATTGAGCAAAGAAATTGCTGACCTTACTGGTAAGCGAAATGAGCTTAAGGCGAAGTGGGAAAATGAAAAGTCTGTAATTCAAGGCATCCGTCAGGAGAAAGAGAATATCGAAAACTTCAAGCATGAAGCAGAGCAGGCAGAGCGTGCTGGAGACTTTGGATTGGTAGCAGAGATCCGATATGGAAAGATAACTGAAGCTGAAAAAAGATTAGAGGCGTTCAAAGTTCAACTGGATGAAATGCAAGGCGAATCTTCACTGTTGAAAGAAGAAGTTGGAAGTGAGGATATCGCTGAGGTTGTTGCCAAATGGACTGGGATTCCAGTTTCTAAAATGCTGCAAAGTGAACGAGAGAAATTGCTTCATCTTGAAGCAGAGCTTGGTCGCAGAGTAGCTGGTCAGGAAGAGGCGATAGAAGCGGTTTCGGATGCGGTGCGAAGAAGCAGAGCCGGACTACATGATCCGAATAGACCAATCGGCTCGTTCATCTTCCTTGGTACTACCGGGGTAGGTAAAACAGAGTTGGCGAAAGCGTTGGCTGAGTATCTGTTCAACGATGACAATGCGATGGTTAGAATCGATATGTCGGAGTATCAGGAAAGACACGCGGTTAGCAGATTGATTGGAGCACCTCCGGGATATGTAGGGTATGATGAAGGTGGTCAGTTGACAGAAGCAGTTCGTCGAAAGCCTTATAGTGTGGTGTTGTTGGATGAGATTGAGAAAGCGCATCCTGATGTATTCAATACCTTGCTTCAGGTGTTAGACGATGGTCGATTGACAGATAACAAGGGTCGTGTAGCGAATTTTAAGAATACCATCATCATCATGACAACCAATATTGGTTCTGGCTTAATTCAGGAGCGGTTTGAGGCCTTGAATGAAGATAATGCTGATGAGTTGGTGGAAGAAACACGAAAAGAGGTTTACGAATTGTTGAAAAGATCCGTGAGACCAGAGTTCTTAAACCGAGTGGATGAGACCATCATGTTTAGACCATTGAGCAAGACTGATCTGCGTAAGATTGTTGGTATCCAGTTCAAACTGATCCAAAAACGATTGGAAGAAAATGGTATCAAGATCGAAGCGGATGACAAAGTGTTGGATTACCTGGGACAAATTGGATTCGATCCTCAGTTTGGTGCTAGACCATTGAAAAGAGTACTGCAACGGGAGATTTTGAATGAATTGTCTAAAGACATTCTTTCAGGAAAGATTCTCAAAGATGCAGTAATAGGGGTGACTCTTTCTGATGACCATCAGATCGAGTTTATCAACCTCGATGAAGTAGAAGTTGAGTAGTTTGTTCATTATAAAAAGCAAAAGCCGAGACGAGAGTCTCGGCTTTTTTATGATATAACAAATTCAACTAAACGCTTTGATAAGTTTCTGTATTCTGCAGAAGTACTTCATCAAAATCAATTCCATCAATTGGTTTGATGATTTCGGCCTCTCGATCCCATTCTATTCTTCTGCCAAGTTTGTAAGACAAGCCACCCATATGTGCCGTGATTGCTTCTTCAAAGCCTTCTTTAATGCCACAGCTTGGGTTTCCTCCATTTCTGATGCAGCTTAACCATTCACGCAAGTGCAGATAGGTGCTATCAACGCGTTTACCATCTCTATAGGTCCATAACAAGCCTTTGTCAGCAAAGTACTTGGAGGTAGCCGACGTAATTCCATCTACTCCTTCTGCTGCGGGATCATATTGGTAAATTGGAGTTTCTGTATTCATTTGACGCGATTGCAACATGTCACGGTATCTGGTAGACTGTGCATCAGCGAAAATGGTAATGCGATTGCCAAGTTCCATCGTGGCATCATGCCCCATGAGTACAGTTCCCCGATTGAATTGATTTCCCAAAGTAGCGCTGTAGACCAATGTCATTCCTTTTTCTTTTCCATCTACTTGGCTACTACCTGTACTGAAGTCTGGAAACTCCATATTGATCTGCATCACATCTGGAACATTTCTGCCATCTCGGTGCGTGTATATTCCTCCGCTAGCAGTGACAGCTTGTGGTATACCCATATTCAGTACACAATTGATACGGTCGTAATCATGAGTCATCAAATCCCCTGAAAGACCACTTCCGTAAGCCCACCACTTACGCCAACGGAAGAAGTGCTCTTTGTTAAACGGTTCATCTGGCGCATTGCCAAGGAATTGTTGCCAATCTATGGTTTTTGGACTGGCTAATTCATGAATGTGGTATTGCCAAGCGCCATTGTCATCGTTTCTATTGGTGTTAGCTTGCACTAAAGACACATGACCTAGTACATTTTCTTTCACTACACTCTGAGCAGTAAGGAAACTCTGAGTTTGTCGGTGTTGATGCCCCACAGCAAAGACCGCTGATGAATTTTTCGCCGCTTCTCGAAGGGCATACGTTTCACTGATGTTGTGAGTCATTGGCTTCTCTACATAGACATGAACTCCAGCATTCAGCGCATAGATGGAAATAGGGGCGTGCCAATGATCCGGCGTAGCAATGACCACAGCGTCTACTTCTCCACTATCAATCAATTCCTGATGGGTACGATAGCGCTTGATTTTATTAGTTGGTGTGTTGAAAGAGTTGAGTGCCAGTTCAGCTCGTACATCAAACACATCGCAAACTGCAGTCAGTTTAACATTGAGATCCTCTTGCTCCATGAAGTCCTTAAGACGAGTGTCTTTAGGGTTTTTGACCGCATTGTTCTCCATTTCAGCTAACCACTCATTGTCAGCAAAGCCAAGCACACGAATCAGGTGACTTCCTCTTCCTCCATAACCGATTATCCCGACTCTAAGTGGATCTCCACTCATGGAGCCAGTGGCCGGTGGCCGTTCAGCTTCGATGTTTAGACTGTTAAGGATCTTATCACGCTCATTCTGTTTTCCCATTACTTCAGAAGCCGCGGCAATAAGAATTCCTCCGGCGAAAGGTACTCCGGCAAGTCCTTTGATTATGGACCTACGGGACCATTTGTTGTCTTTAGGTTCTTCAGCCATGACTTTGTAAGTTTTTAGTGGGTGATGATTTTTTAAGAAGGGATTTCAACCCGAAGTACTGTGCTGTTGGGATTTTGTATATCACAACTAAAGCAGCTGCTTCTATCAGGTTTTTATTCACAATCCAGTAATTACCTTCCGTTCCGATTTGGGTTAAATCAGAAAAAGGAGGATGTGATAAGTAGTAAAATGATAAAAGTAAAACTCCGAAAAGAGCAGCTGGCCTTTCCAGATAGCCCAATATTAACCCCAGACCTATTGCGAGCAATCCGGCCATATTTAAGAAGTCTATGACTGGCAGTACATTCTCAGCTGCCATCCATGTAAAAAGGTTTTCAAATGGTCCTTGCGAACTCAGTATGAATCCTTTGGCTGTCCACGAGGGGTTAAAAAGTTTTAAAGCCCCTTCGTATAAAAAATGCCATCCTATCAGAAACCTCATGAAGACAATGGCATTTAGTTGTTCATTGAAAAATTTAGATGAATTCATGACGTCACTTATTTGTTGATTGAATGTAACTGACAAAGAAGTGCTGTGGTATGACCTAGCTCAGATGAGGGTGTAACATTTGTTATCTAATTGGTTGGATGTGAAAGGGTTATTGCTATGAGGGTTGTTTTCGGTATATTAACTGATCAATATTCAATCGAAAACTATGAAACATTTCCTAACCCTTCTTACCCTTCTGTCTTTGGCGTATGGAGTTTCTGCTCAAAGTGAACCCAAATCCGAGTTTGCCAAAGACTTTTTGCCTGTCTGGAACACGTCTACCGATATTGCCATCCAGGTAGCTGAGGCGATGCCTGAAAATCTATACGATTTCAAGCCTAATGATTCCAGTATGACTTTTAGACAGCAATTGATTCATTTAGGCTATACGAGCTATTTCCTCATGGCCTATTTCACACAAGATGGTAAGTTTGACTATGACGAGCCAGACATGTCAGATAAGAGCAAAGAGGAAGTTGTGGCTTACCTTAAAGACAATTTCAAAAAGGCTTCTGATCTATTTTGTGATCTGTCAGATGCTCAAATGAAAGAAGAAGTGAAAACTTTCAGTGGTAAAATGATGAAGCGATACATGACCATTTATTTCGTGCAGGATCATTTGACCAATCACCGGGCAAAAGCCAATCTTTACATACGGATCAATAACATCAAACCTCCGGAATATGGATTCTTTTGAGGTAGAATAAATGGAAAAGCTCGTCGAACAACGAGCTTTTATTTTTTGATTCAGAAAACATTCATGAATCACCTGTTTCATATTCAACGAATCTTTTACTTACCTATTGCATAAATGTCAGAGCAGGTATTTCAATCTGCACTTTCTAGGACTAGCTTTGCGCAAATTTTTGATAGCTATGAACGTGATTGAGTATTTGAGGTCTGTGGATAATCGAACATTGCAATTGTTGATTTCTGGAATGGTTGTATTCTGCTATTTGATACTTATCAAGATCATTGAGAAGTTTATCAAGAGATACGGTAAGAAGATGGAGATTGCTTTACCACGAGTGATTTACACAGTCAAATACTTTCGGTTTGTATTGTTGATTTTTGTCTTAATGATTCTAGGGCTAACCTGGGATATTTCATTCGAGGGATTGTCAGTATATTTTCTATCCTTCTTCACAGTGGCTGGAGTAGCACTATTTGCCTCCTGGTCTTTACTTAGCAATATAACTTCAGCGATTCTTCTGTTCTTTTATTTCCCGTATCGTATTGGTGATCGCATCAGAATAGTTGATGGAGATAACTCGATTGAGGGAATTGTTTTTGATCTGAATATGTTCTCCATCATCATAAAGAATGACGAAGGACAAAAGGTGACTTATCCTAATAACCTGGCTTTGCAAAAGGCCATAATTATGATAAAGTAATTGTGTTTGTTCTTGAAGTGTGTCATTCAGTATTACGAAACACTTTCGTTATCAATTGTGATTTTGATGAACAATTTAAGGAGATGTTGAGTTTTTTACCTTGATCTCCCCGAGATATTGAAAATGATTTAATAAATTAAAGCTACAAATAAACCTTCTTCAACATGACAAAAGAACAACTAGAACAAGAGATCGCAACTCTTGAAGGACAATTAACAGGTGACATGTTTCAGGATATGGATATTAGAGACAAGATCCACAACTTGAAAATGCAGGCAAATGGCACTAAACCAATGAACCAGGAAATTGAGTGCGTTGGTTGTGGTAGCTAAGCAATCTAGTTGAAAGATATAAACCCGGCCCTGGCGACTAGTCGTCAGGGTTTTTTATTGTTAAAAAGAAAAACCCTGCTGCCTATAGCAACAGGGTTTAAGTTTAGAAACGTATAGTATAGTATTTTTAAGGAGTTAGATTTTTACTCCTAAAGTCAGATAGAATGTCCGACCATCTCCTGGGAGTATTCCAGGTCCTGGGTAGAACGGTATTCTTCGACTAAAATATTTTGTGTTCATCAGGTTGTTGATGCCACCTGAGAAATGGTAACGTTCAAATATTTTCCATTTAAAAGACCAATCGGTAATTGAATAGGATGGTATAAGTCCACTTGTGCCTACCGGGTCAAAAACCGTGTTGTTAGCGTCATTGAATTTTTCACTGATGTGCGTGAATTGAAGTCTTGAGCTAAATGTTTTGATTCTCAAATCCAGACCAGCTCTGTTGATCCAATCAGGCACTCCTTCTACGTGGTTGCCTTTTAAATCTTGGTTTTCTCCATTTTGATTTAGCTGACCACTTAGGTAGCGTGCATGGGTGTAAGCCAGTGAATTGAAAAAAGAAAGTTCAAAGAATTGGTTTGCTGATCCTATTAGAGATAATTCCAAATAAGATTCTATGCCAAAGGCAGCAGAGTTTCCTACATTAGTTGTGAATAAATAGCTGGAATTACCTTCATTGACAATGTTGAGATTGCCAATCCTATCACCATAGTATTGGTAGAATCCACTGAAATCAAAACTCAGTCTATTTCCAAAATTGCCACGATACCCTAAATCAATGTTGTACCCTTTACTATCAGCCAGGTTAGGATCAATTTTAGCAATTTGATTAGCAGGAGTAACTTGAGAGTAGAGGTAAGGACGATATGCCTCCGAAGCATTCCCGTAGATTTCTGAGTTTTTATGGATTTTATATTCCATACCTATTCCAAAAAGCGGGAATGTGCGATTTCCACTATAATTCACATCTGCTGACCGGTTTTCAATGACTCCCGTCAACTCTGATTGGATCATTTCATATCTAAAACCTGGTGTCACCGACAACTTTTGATTTAGGTGGAAGATATTCTCAGCGAAAACAGCGTAGTTGATCGTGTGGAAACGTAAGTCAACTCCATAATTCCCAGTTAAGTCAAAGGTTAGGTCGCTACCAGTTGTGCCTTTTCCTTTCTGTCTCCTTTTGGTTGTTTCATTAAAGTATCTAATGCCGCCTGCTAATGTTGAATTTAATTTTCCAAGTGTGTAGTGATGGAGGATTCTTGCTTCAGTAGTAAATCCGGCATAGAAATCTCTATCTACCTGTCTCGCATTGTAGCTGCCAATTGCAATATTGAAAGTGTCTTCAACATTGGGACTATTGATGAATTGTACACTGCTACGGTCACCCCAGATTCCATTGGTAGTGACTTCTAGCTTCGTATTTGCAGAAAGATGATACTTAAGAATTACGGCAGGAATATTGATTGTTGGGCTAAAAAAGTTTCTGGTTCTGTTGGATTGACGAGCATTTTCATTGAACATTTCGTCAGTTAGTCCACCACCAATTTGTTGTTCATAATGCATTCTAGAAAACTGAAAAGCAAGACTTGCTTTGGGGTTGAACCGATAGTTGAAATTGGTATACCATGACTTATAATGAAAAGCGGAGTTTGGTCGCCAGCCATCACCTTGACGGTCATCATAAAAAGCGTAGTAACTGACCTTTCCTTTAGTTCCGCCTATTGAGTTAAAGGAATTGAAAAAATTATTGGAGCCATAGGTTTGTTCACTTTCTACCTCAAATACTTTATTGGGATTGCCACTTTTCATG
>CAXEKM010000349.1:0-3187 GCA_963996645.1 uncultured Marinoscillum sp. | reverse complement strand
TTGATTATATATCCACTGGCTATGGTCAGGGGCACAATAAAAACCACATGGGCGATTCTGTCTGTGTGGTTTTTTGTTTCTAAAACTATCTTTGCGGCTTAGACGTTGACTAAGTATGCCAAAAACAGTCACTTTTGATCGTGAAAAAGTAGTAGAGAATGTTATGATGCTCTTTTGGAAAAAAGGGTATACAGCTACTTCTATGCAAGATCTGGTAGATGTGACTGGTCTGAATCGATCTAGCTTTTACAATTCATTTGGAGATAAGTTCTCACTCTACGAAGAGGCACTGAAACTTTATGAAGTGAAGCAGCAAGAGATGATCCATCGCTATATGATTGGCTCCTCTTCTCCTAAGGAAGCTTTGAAGGCCCTATTCAAAGGAATCAGTAGTGATATCCGAGCGGGAAATCAGAATGGCTGCATGATTAGTAACTGTACTTCCGAACTGGCTTCACAAGATGCTCGTGTGAAGGAGTTTTTAATTGCCAACAAAGATTATGTCGTTGATTTGTTTGAAGGCTTGATCAAGGAAGCGCAAAAGCAGGGGCAGATTGATTCATCTCGTGAGTCCAAATCAATGGCCTTGTTTCTTTTTTCCTCCTTACATGGCTTGCGAATTACCTCTGTAATTGACCCACATTTAGATGGTGTGGTTGAAGAAATTATGAGAGTTCTATAATTTTTTTCACTCTATTTGAAACGTTCGTTTCAGTATTCTCGTTATTTGAACTGATCGTTTCAAATAAAACTAATAACAACAATCAAAATGGGAAAATTAGACGGTAAAGTAGCCTTAATTACAGGCGGAAATAGTGGGATCGGTTTAGCAACAGCGAAACTATTTGTGGAGGAAGGTGCTAAAGTGGTCATTACTGGCCGAAGACAAGAGGCACTTACTCAAGCGGCTGAAGAAATAGGAGGAAATGTGAAAACCATCCTTGCTGATGCAGCTGATATTTCTAAAACGAAAGAAGTAGTGGAGCAAACTGTAGAAGCTTATGGCAAAATAGATATCATTTTCTTAAATGCAGGTATTGCACACTTTATGCCAATTACTGACATAACTGAAGAGCACTTTGATACACACTTCAATACCAATGTGAAGGGTCCTTTCTTCTTAATCAAAGAAGCTCTTCCACACATCAATGATGGTGGGGTAATTATTGGTAACACTTCCATAGTAGGTAACAAAGGGTTTGATGGCGCTTCTGTTTACTCATCAACTAAAGCTGCTTTCAGATCATTGTCAAGAGTACTTGCCAGTGAATTGAAATCACGTAAAATCAGAGCCGTGAGCGTTGCTCCTGGTCCAATTGCTACGCCTATTTATGATAAAATGGGCATGCCAGAGGATGTAATGAAAGCAATGGGTGAAGGATTTGCAGGTCAGGTGCCTTTAGGTCGCTTTGGTTCTTCAGAAGAACTTGCTAAGTCAGTATTGTTCCTTGCTTCTGATGATTCTTCATTCGTAAATGGAGTAGAATTAGCGGTAGATGGAGGTCTTAGCATGGTGTAATTCACATCAATAAAATATGCTATAGGAAACCACAGTATAAAGATGCTGTGGTTTTTTTATGCCCAACAAATTCCGCTATATGAGGTTTATTTGAAATGAGCCAGCAGAAAGTAAGTTCCTCCAGATTGAAATGGGTTGACAGAGTGTCACGAATGATGGACAGCAAGTTTGTGATTCCTGGAACCTCTATCCGCTTTGGTATCGATCCGATTATTGGTTTAATCCCCGGTATTGGGGACCTTGGAAGTTATGGAGTTTCCCTGGCGCTGATTTACACCATGTACCAGCATGGTGCAAGCGGTATGCTCATTGCTAGGATGCTGATCAACGCTTCCTTAGATGCTATATTTGGTTCTATACCTATTTTAGGATCACTTTTTGACTTTTGGTTTAAGGCCAATGATCGAAATGTCAAGCTACTTCGTGAACACTATGAAGAAGGCAAGCACAGCGGGTCAGGAAGAGGGCTGATCGCTCTTGTTCTAATAGTTGTCTTTTTGATAGCAGCAGCATTGCTCTTTTTTACTGTCAAATTTATGATTGCCCTTTTTGAATTTACTTTTCAGTAAATCCTATTTGGGTAATACACCTTTCAATTTGAGGTAGCTGTCTTTTTCTTCTTCCTTTGGGGTTGATGGAGCATAATACCCGTCATTGCTGAGTTCTCGATAAAACGGAATTTTAGCAAAACTCCCTCTGTACATGTTATCTGGTCCTTTTACAGTAATTTGATGTAGTCCTTTCTCCAGGTCAGAAATATCCAGGTAGGTCATGATGCCACGTTGATTGGTCTTTTGTTTGTAATGGAACAACCACTCTTGCTCGCCAAGATTTTCATCATCCAGTAAGACCTGATAAAACTGCTTGACACACATGTTTTTCACATAGTAAGATGCAGTATCTAGTTGCTTTCTTAAAGTGTCGTATTGGCAATTCTTTCGGATAGAGTCTTCCAGACCTAGTTTCATTACCACAAATAATCGAACGGTGTTTTCGGAAATGATGTCAGATTGTATTTGTGCCTGAACAGAGTGGAAATCTTCGTTTTGATCATCGTAATATCCACTGAAATTGGAGACGTTTTGAGAGTTGCTCCACAGTTCAATTCGTGTAAACTCCTCGCCGGGAATTGATCTTTGACCTACTTTGTCCAATCCAAAGAAGCTGATCATGATAAACGCAGCGAGAAACAATGCAATCTTCCATTTGCCGAAATTGGTGACAATGGTGTAATAAATTGGGCGGTAGACTCTTGAGAAGGTTAAGGTGCTCACAAGCCAATACATTGGGTAATAGATTTTACTCAGCCATCTGAATCGCTTTAAAAATCCAAGAGTTATGAAATCAATCAGACTGATGAATCCTATACCAAGAATGGTGAGGGCATACACTGCAACTATAATTCCCTGCGCATAGGTAAAGTCATCTACGTTAAATATCCATACAAACGTGAGTATGGGTACTACTAACATGATGAGGAAGTAGAAATACGACCCAATCATCATCATGAACAGCATAAAGGAGATTGAGAACAGTGAACTACAAATCTTCTCCAGGTTGATGATGATTTTTTCTATTGGAGGAGTTTTGTCAATGACTTTTTCAAAAGTTGGAGAAAGTTTGAGTTTGTCTTTGTTGATGCCTTTTGGAAATGTGAAACTCAGGCCG